>JAZRNP010000343.1:0-4048 GCA_045648225.1 Victivallaceae bacterium
GGCATACTGCGCAGTTCGGCGACCAGTTCAGGAGATTCGATCTGATCGACCTTCTGGGCCTGGAACAAGACATTTTTGGCTTCAACGACCGTCATTTTGTTATCGGCGGCGATATTGCGGAAAATTCCGGCACGTTTGGCAGGATCTTTGGCCTCATCCATGGCGGTCACGACCGCACGGTAGAATCCATTCATCCGGGCAGCGGCGAGTTCACCGGCTTTCTGTTCGACCAGAATCGGACGGATGGTTTTGACATCAGCACCGGTGAATCCGCGTTCTTTGATGAAATCTTCCACAAATTTGTCGGTGATGCTTTTTTCAGCAGCCTCTTTGTAGGGAGCAGAGGGCAGTTCGACCACGAGAGCATCCATTTTTCCGGGGATGACATAATCCGCCTTGTGCTCATTCATGTATTTCTTGAGTGCCGCATCATCGATTTTGACCAATTTGGCAAAATCTTCACCTTTGACCTTGAAAGCCCGGATGGCGACCCGGGGATAATTGCTTTTGTAAACAGCTTCCACTTCCTGATCGGTAACCGTAACATCTCTGGAAAGAGCTCCGGGCAGCCCCTGAACGATCATGCAGTTACGGATGGCATTGACCAGATCCGCAGAAGAAAGCTGATTGTTTTTGAGGTATTCTTCATATTTTTTCTGGGAGAATTTGCCATTTTCGCTGAACTGCGGGAAAACCCGGACAAAAGCGGCAATATCTTTGTCAGCATAGGTGAATCCGAGCTGTTCGGCACGCTTCTGTACGCAGTAGAAGTAGAACAGCGTCCGGATCTCCCGCTGGAAGCGGTTTCCGGTAAGCGATTCAAACACCTGAAAATCCCGGTCAACATCCAGCAGATCGCCATAGGTGACCTTTTTACCGAAAGCCGTACCGACCTTCTGACTTTCCGGACCGGCAGAGAAAGCACATCCGCCGCTTCCCGGAGTGAGAAAATCCATAAAGGCAATGATGATGATTGCCGCAAAGATTCCGAAAAGCCACCGACTGTGTTTGTGGAACATCGAGTTGAGTTTTTTGATTACCATTTCCTGTTTCTCCTTTAAATAAATTATGTCTTAATTTTTTTGTTTTACATTTGCGGTATTAATATTTTCCGGCTGCACCGTTACGGTAACGGCCGCAGGATGAATTTCAATTTCACGGATCCGGCCGGCACTGAAATTGCGCATGACTTCCGGACAATAAAGACGGACATTCAGCTGGCCGGGACGGTTGGAGAGAAGTTCAGCCGACAAGTCAGCAACCACATAAAGTTTTTCCGGCTCAATCTCCTCGAATACAGCCGGCGGAGCAGTGATGACCACCATCACCCGGGAAACGGAAGGCAGAAAATTCAGCTGACGCTGCATCGCTGCGGTATGCGGAAATGTGTGCGGGAACAAATAGCGCACCGGAATATTTTCAAAAACTTTGCGCTGATTGAGCACCGGAGAAATATCCACTTTGACGATCGTTTCATTGGCACTGATAACGATATTCGGCAGTTGCGGACGGGTGAGTTTCAAATTCTGGGTAAAGTTGCGGTCGAAGTCCAGTTTGAGTTCTTCGGTTTCGATATTTTCCACCGCATTGACCTCGTTTTCCGGTCCGCCGATACGCACGGTCGCCGGGTCACAGGAGAGCGATTTAAGTTCAAATCCATCCAGCACTTTGCCGGAGGTTTTGGGAACGATCCGCACATCCCGCTGAATATACATCTGCACCGGCAGTTCCACGATCTCCGGTTCGATGCGGGTGATTTCAACATCTTTGCGGCGTTCAAAATTGCGCTCATCCAAACGGATACGGAACTTGCCGTTCTGCCGGTCATTGCGGTTGATCTTGATGATTCCTTTGATTTTGAGATCCTGTAGAGCCCGTTCGGTACCTTTGGCCGTCACCCGGATATCCAGTTTATAATCAGCAGGCAGGAACAGACCGGCAGCGACCTCCAGTTCCATCGGAACCGTAAAATTTTTGGAGACCTTTTCCCGGTCACTCAAGTTCCAGTAAAGCAGTCCGGCCAGAGCAAGAGCCAGCAATTTGCGCCAGATATCTTTGCGGAAAAAATTGATTATAAACTTCATTTGTTCTCCTCCGCATCAATATTTTCAGCAAAATCGCCATTTTCTTCCTGAGCACTCACCAGCTGGATCGTCTCATCCAGCTCGTTGGAATCCTTACCGACGACCAGAGTTTCCAGCATCCGGTTGAGACCGAATTCCGACAGATCGCGGTGCAATTCACCATCATAGGCGATACAGACGCCGCCGGACTCTTCGGAAATCATGATCGTGACCGCATCGCTCTCTTCGGCGATACCCAGGGCCGCCCGGTGACGGGTTCCCAGGTGCGGTGATATTTCTTTTGAACGGGTCAACGGCAGAATCGCCCGGGCAGCCACGATCCGGTCTCCCCGGATGATAACTGCGCCGTCATGCAGCGGAGAATTCGGAAAAAAGATGGATTCCAGCAACTGGGAGTTCACCTGTGCGTCCAGCTGGATGGCATCGTCGATCAAAGATTGCAGCTGTTCTTTGCCCTCGATCACGATCAAAGCACCGACCTTGTTGCCGGCCATATTGACCACGGCATCTTCAATCTCGCTGATAACCTCTTTGCGGTGGCGTTTTTCCATAACCAGACCGAGCTGGGTGAGGCCCCGACGGACTTCCGGCTGGAATATGATCAGAAGTGCGATGATGGTCGAACCGTAAAACTCTTCAAACAAAGTGGTAATGACCGGCAGTTCCATGATTCTCGCCAGCACCCAGATACTGAGCAGCAGCACCACCAATACCAGCATCATCCGGGAACCGTGATTTTTGCGGGAATAGTACAAGACGACATATATCGCCGCAAACAGAATGATTATTTCCAGCACCTGACGCCAGTTCAAAATAATTTCCCAGAATTGAGTCATCGCCCTTTTAACCTCCGGTAACAAGTTGCAGCAATCACAGCATGACAAAGTTCCCGCACCGCATGGGTCCGGATAACCCCGACTCCGAGCGCGGCAAGCTCCAATTCAACAGCGAGAGTCTCTCCGATGCGGCATTTGGGGTCCGATTCACCGGTGAGCTCTCCCAAAAAACTTTTTCTGGAAACGCCGACTGCCAGCTTTTCCGGCCGGTCGATCTCAGACAGATCCCGCAGCAATTCCCAGCACTGACCGGCGGTTTTGGAAAATCCGATCCCGGGGTCAAGCATAATATTTTTTTCATCAACACCGCAATCAAGAGCCGCTTTTTCAGCGCGCTTCAATTCAGCGGCAACGGTACATCCGACCCCATCGGGATAGTCGCAGTACCCGGAATTCTGCATCACTGCAGATTCTGCCCGGGAGTGACCGATTATCAATCCGGCATGGTATCTGGCAACAACTTCAGCCATCCCGGGTTCCCGGAGCATGGAAACATCATTTATTATCTGTGCTCCGGCAGCGAGTGCGGCTTCAGCGACCTCCGGATGCCTGGTATCGATGCTGAAAACCATCTGCGGCAAACGTTTTTTAAGTTCTGCAAGAACCGGGATCACCCGGGATATTTCAGTATCCGGATCAACGGGTGCGGCACCGGGACGGGTGGATTCGCCGCCGATATCCAGAATATCGGCACCGCCCGAAGCCAGTGCACAACCACGGGAAACCGCCGTTTCCGGAGCAGAATCAGTTTTTTCACTGAAACTGTCTCCGGTAGCATTGACGATCCCCATGATCGCACTCCGCTTTAAATTGCGGACAAAATCTTGCAGAACAAACATTTCCGGTCACGCCTCCGGAGTTTCACTCTCCGTGTTTTCAGAAACTTCAGCAACCGGAACTTCAACTGCGGGAACATCGTTTCCGACGACGTCGGTAACTTCGGCATTTTCACTGTTTTCGGCAGCGGCAACCTCATCCCCATCGATCCGGATGATCCGGGCGACACCGGTCAAACGGTCTCCGGCATTGAGATTCATGATCCGGACACCGAGAGAAGCCCGGCCGACCCGGCGGATTTCATGAGCCGGGATACGGGTCAGCTGGCCGCGTTCGGTAGTAAGCAGGATC
>JAZRNP010000344.1:0-1269 GCA_045648225.1 Victivallaceae bacterium
GTTCCGCCATCTCCGCACCCCCATGCTCCAAGGATGATAGCATTATGACCGTTTGAGAGTGCAATGCGGAACATGGTGCGGATCTTTTGCGTATATCCGTGAACCATTAAATCTGTCAATCTGCCATTTTCATCAATATCCGGAGAATAAATCGCCGACATGGAAATTACAGAAAGTTGATACGGATCATCCAGAAACTGAAACCCTTTCCTGCCGCCAGTCCGGAAAAAAGTTACACCGGGCGAATACACTCCCCCGACATTTCTATCCATCGGATATTGGTTGCCAGACTTGACCGGTATTCCGGCAAGTTTTGCACTTTCCCAATCAAATTGGAAAATCGATGCAAAAAGATCACTGCGTCTCAATAATCCGTTTTCCTGCGAGGGATAACCATTCCATACTCCCCAGCCGGGCGTAGAGCGGTTGGCAAAACTCAAAAGAACCGGATTGAAACCATCGTCCAGCAATTTTTCCCCGGCAGTTATCGTATCGTCTTCACATACGATAACTTCTGTTTTATATTGTGCCGGAATTTCCGAAACCTCCGGAGCCCCGTTGTATAAAACAGAGTTTTTCATCATATCGGCAGTATGATCAAGATAAACGAGCTTGCCGCTTACAGAAACATAACCGCCGAATTTCACAAAATCAATATTTTCTTCAAAAACGCCAATAAAATCCCTGCTTCGTGGGTGAGTTTCAGCATATTCAATGATTTTTTGTTCAGTATCAGTCATCTGTTTTTCCATCGGAATATATTTTTCATCATACATCACTTTGGCATGATAGGTCTTTATCAATTTTTCTTCAATTACTTTGCCACTGGCATAGCAGAGTGGAGAATTTTCACAAAATAATTTCCGGTGTTTCATTTTTTATCTGTTGCCTTTTCCTGAACATAACATTTTTTGCTGCTGTCCCATTTATTGAGCCCATATCCCCACAAATCATCATTTGCCAATATTGCCGGATATCCCCACAGCGTTAACGGTGGAATATAAAGCGGGAGATCATATCGTGTATAAAAATCAGCAATACTTCTGAAGCTTCCATTACTTTCTATACAATAGATACTGTCGTAGTCAATATCGAATCCACTTTGATCAAAAATGAACTCTTTTTTCAAGTCTCCATCCAAATCAACCAGTCTGATGAAAGCAACAGTATCTTTCAGGCAATTTTCTCTGCGCATCATCAATTCAGGATCCTCAAAAACCAAGTCATGAGGCAAATACAATGCCGCAATCATCGTACCGCTGCCAAAAT
>JAZRNP010000345.1:0-4586 GCA_045648225.1 Victivallaceae bacterium
GGTGTCAGTATGCTCTTTATGAAGCTGTTGACCAACCGCGCCCAGATGTTCGCTGATGTCCGCACCTATTGGAGCGGCGATGCGGTCAAGCGCGTGACCAGTTACGAAATTGAAGGCAAAGCCAAAGCGGCAGACGGTTTCATCCACTTGATCAACTCCGGAGCCTGCTGTCTGGATGCCAACGGCGCCGCCAAAGATGAAAACGGTAACGGCGTGATGAAACCGTGGTATGAAGTCACCGAAGCCGATCAGAAAGCGATTTTGGAAAATTCCACCTGGAACTATGCCGATCTGGGCTACTTCCGGGGCGGCGGATACTCTTCACGCTTTTTGACCACTGCCGAAATGCCGATGACCATGATCCGTTTGAATCTGGTCAAAGGTCTGGGGCCTGTGGTGCAGATCGCTGAAGGATGGAGCGTCAATCTGCCCGATGAAGTTTCCGATACCTTGTGGAAACGTACCGACTACACCTGGCCCTGCACCTGGTTTGCTCCGCGCATTACCGGCAAGGGTGCATTCAAATCCGCATATGAGGTGATGAATTGCTGGGGTGCCAACCACGGTGCGATCTCCTACGGTCACATCGGTGCGGATGTCATCACGCTCTGTTCGATGCTCCGGATCCCGGTATGTATGCACAATGTGGAGGAAAAAGATATCTTCCGTCCGGCGGCGTGGAATGCCTTCGGCATGGATAAAGAAAGTGCCGATTACCGCGCCTGTGAAAACTTCGGCCCGCTGTATAATTGAGGAATAAACGTATGAAGAAAATGATTGTCCCGCTGGTTGCTCTTGTACTTTTCAGCGGATGCCTCTGCATTGAAAAACAAAATCCAGCCAGCGGTGTAAAAATCGGCTGGGCGAAACAGGACATCACTCCGGCCGGGCCGACATTTCTCGGCGGTCAACATTTTATCCGGTTGGCATTGGAAGTAAAAGATCCTTTGTTCACCTCGGCGATGGCAGTCGAATCCGGGAATGAGAAATTCATTATGCTTTCGCTGGATTCCACCCGTTTCAGAGCCCCATTGATGGATAAAGTCCGCAAAAAAGTTTCCAAAGCGACCGGGGTGCCGGAAATGAGTATCATCGGTTTTGCAACTCATACTCACACCGCTCCGCAATACGGCGAAGTGGTTCCCAAAGAGTTCTGGAATGGCGGTTTCAAACCGACTCTCGGCATCGGCAGCGGTACTGTCGGAGTTGATATTGAGGAGTTCCGGAAAAAATATCCTGACCTTGTTGACAGCAAAGATTATTTCTTTTTCCTCGCGGATAAAATTTCCGACGCCGCCATCGAAGCGTGGAACAACCGCAAATTTTCCAAAATCGCTTACGGTATGGGCGAAGCCGCCGTCGGCGAATGCCGCCGTCTCGTTGTTGGCAACAAAGGCGGAGTGATGTATGCCGATGAAGCGGTGGAAAAAATCACCCATGCCGAAGGTCATGTCGATCACTCGCTCAATATCATGGCGACCTATTCACTTTGCGGCAAACTTACCGGATTGATCATCAATCTCGCCTGCCCGTCACAGGTCTACGAAGCTCACAAGTTTGTTTCTTCTGACTTCTGGGGCAATGTGCGCAGAGAGGTAGCTGCCAAATACGGTAAAGATGTTGTGATCTTGCCGCAGTGTTCTCCGGCTGGTGATCAGGCTCCGCATAAGCTGTTGAACCGCAAGGCTGATGCCCGAATGATGCTGCTGCGCAGGCAACTGAAAAATCCGGTTTCTGATTGGACCTGGAGCAAACGGGCATTCAACGAGGAGTACAATCTTGCCCGCAGTAAAGAGATTTCCCGACGCATCATGAGTTCTCTTAATGAGGTTCTGCCAGTCATCAGAAAATCTGCGGTTGCCGATCCGGTCGTTAAGCATCAAATCTCCATTCTGCAGCTGCCGCCGCGGCATATCACCAAAGCGGAATATGATAATGCCGTAACCGAAATAAAGAACATTGAAACAGAACGCAAAAAGAATAATATCACCGGATACAGCGGTCGTTTGAACTGGCACCGCCGTGTGGTCGATCGTTACAAGAATAAAGCAAAATCCGTTTCGCGTGAGTTGCATGTGTTCCGCATCGGCGGAGCGGCGTTTGCCACCAATACCTTTGAACTTTATCTGGACTATGGCGACCGGATCAAAGGTGCAAGCAAGGCGGAACAAACTTTTCTTATCCAGCTCGCCAGCGCTGAAGCAGGAAGCTATCTGCCCAGCCGGCGCTCCGGTACGACCGGATACGGCAGTGCCCCGGCAAGTTGTATCGTTGTTCCCGAAGCCGGTGACATGATCGTCAAAGAGTCGGTCAATGCGATAAATGGAATGTTTTGACTGCAAGGTAAAAATGCGAGTTAGATAGCAATTGGTTATTATAGAAATTTGCATTTTTGTAAGAACTTTTTCTGCCCCTGACTTACCTGAAATACCTCTCCCGGTTCCAGCGGGAGAGGGTTGAATTTTTTTCAATGGTAACGTTACCTTAAATATAGACAACAGTGATATCAGCTCTTAAATAGATTATATTCAACAGCGTGTGCTGAATATAGTGGAGTTGATAGTGAACGAGATACTGGGGCTGCTCATAGTGGAAGTACTCACGCGCGTATCAGACGCTGCTGTGTTGAATTTACACGGGACGGACTCCATTACGGGGGAAGCATCGTTAGAATCTTTCTGTATTTGGGGAGCCGCCCAGAAGGATTAAAAGTTGTTCTTATGATCGTGCCGTAAATTTGCCGTAAAAATGCCGTGATTTCTACTGCGATGGGCGGGTTTTTGCAGCATTTTACAAGATATAACAAAAAATCCGCAAAAGTTGTAAACTCTTGCGGGTAAGTGCCTGAAATGGTCGACCATTTTTGCTTAAATTGGAAAATTCTCTCAAGCTCAAATTGGTTGCAAGTTAATATAAAATGGTTATCGCCTCGTTAAATAGCGAAAATATCTCTGTTTTTGCCTTTTTATGCAGCAGAGAAAAATTTTCAGCTTAAACAAAACGACCGCCATTCCGAAACAACTGCAAAATGCCCCTAAAAAAGATAGTAACTGGCGACTTTTATTTTTTGTCGAATGAAAAATTAAACAACGGCAGCCATGGAATCAATGCGTTGGGATTGTAATTCAATAAACCTATTTGCAGACCGCTTTCTGATTGGTTATATATGCCGAACTGAAAAATATTATTCTTGGAAATGTTGGCAACGCCGATAGAAGTACCACTTGATTTACCTCCTCCAGCTATCATCCTATTAATGACTCCCATAGATATACCGGCGTTATTTTCCAATAAATTGATTACGCCCAAAGATATTCCGTTGTTATCTATCACTAAATTACATAAGCCAAGAGTAATTCCATTATTGTTACCCATATTAAGAAGTCCAAGCGATAAGCCGTTATTTTCATTGAGCAATGAAAATACATTTATTGAAGCACCATAGCATTTTCCTGTTAAAAGAGTTGCAATCCCCAGATTGATACCGTACACATCTTTTTCACTCATTCCTACGCTGGGAGAAAGAAGAATGCCGCGCACTTCTGTTTCGCCCGGATTAAAAATGGCGATTGGGAAAGAAACAATATTTACAGGTGTCCACTTGACACCATAAATAGCAGATGCACCGCCGTGAGCGTAAACATTAAGCGTAAACACCGTCAAAAACAGAAATAAAAACAGTTTGCTTTTCATTTCGTTTCTCCTTTTGCTGTATTGATAGATGCAATCAGTGTAATTCTTATTTCACGGCAAAGATTTTCCAAACGATCATATTCTGCAGGGACAATAATATTTGTTTTGACCAGAAGTAATAGCCAATAACTTGTTTCGTTGGCTTCTTTCAAGGCAATTTGCAGTTTGGAAACAAAATCAGCCTTACCGTGAGCATATTGAGCTTCGTGGATATTTGCCCCGATACTGGTTCCGGCTCTGCCGATTTGATTACAGATAATCGTTTCGTGCTGACTTTTAAGGTATTTGACCAGATTCAGGATTTCAATCGCAAAGGTAACAGAGAGGTCAACAAGTTTATTAGAGGATTTTTCCATGATGAGTTTTCCTTTCCGAGCAGTAATATAATGCGGATAGTATTGTATTACAAGCGGACAAACTCTCATTTTTCATTTCTCTCATAATATGAGCGAAGCGAATGCTTCATATTTGGAGTGATAACGGAAAATGCTTCATAGCGGAATGAAATGGAGCTGCTTCATCTGAAAAGGCGGATATATGAAGCGCACTTGCGGTGCATGAAGCACGGCTGCGCCGTATGAAGCGGCACTGCGTGCCATGAAGCGAAGCCTTTTCAGGCTTCATATTTTTTTGCCTTGGAATCAAGGCAAAAAAATGGTCGGGATGGGGGGATTCGAACCCCCGACTTTCTGCTCCCAAAGCAGACGCGCTAAGCCACTGCGCTACGCCCCGGTCATAAAGACACGGTATTAATATAGCCCGCATTAATGTTTTTTCAACCTTTGGCACAGGAAAAATCGACTTTTTTCTCCACTTCTCCTTGACTTTTTGACCAACAGCTGTATATTTAGTCCTCTGGAAATATCCAAAAGGAGAATAAATAAATGACACCC
>JAZRNP010000346.1:0-6600 GCA_045648225.1 Victivallaceae bacterium
AAAACATTGCTCAAAGCATCATCCGTATGGGCATAATCCACGAAACAGCGTCCGGCAGAAATTGTTTCCACCATCTCCAACCGTCCCGGCACCTGAAACGGAGCCCGAACAGCACGTTCCAGAAGTTCCGGAGCAAATCCCCCGGACCAGAGCAATGCAATTACTCCGGCCAGATTATGAATATTGTAACTGCCGACCAGCGAAGATACCACATTTACAGATCGCTCACCATGAACCAACTCAAAAGATACTCCCTCCAGTTTGATTTCCGGATTAACGATACGGTACGCCGCATCCGGGGCACTCCCGAAACCGGCAACTTTTGCTGTACCGCCAAGGATTTCTGCAAGTTTCCGTCCATAAGGATCATCCAGATTGATCGCAGCTGAGCCGCCGGCTTTGAGCAATTCGGTAAAAAGCCGGAGTTTGGCGGAGAAATAGTTTTCCATATTTTTATGATAATCCAGATGATCTCCGGTCAAATTAGTGAAAATCGCTCCGGAAATGGCGGCGGCATCGACCCGGTGCTGCTCCAGAGAGTGACTGGAACTCTCCATCGCAACGGCCTGAATACCATTACTTTTCATTGCAGCAAGCAGCTCAAAAAATTCCACTGCATCCGGGGTGGTACGGGAAGAAGGCAACTCATTTTTGCCATCGTGATAACTCACCGTGGAAAAGAGCCCGCATTTGACCCCGAGTTCCGCCAGCAGCGTACGGAGCAGATAAGCACTGGTGGTCTTGCCGTTGGTTCCGGTCACGCTGTACAACTTCAACGCTTCATCAGGGCGGTTGAAAAATTCTTTGTAAAAATAAGAGACAATTTTCCGGGTATTGCTGACCTGAATATATTCAACACCGGGCAGACGCTCCGGCAATTCTCCGGAAAAAACGATAACTCCGGCCCCCTTTGCCACCGCATCTGCAATAAAATCCTTACCCTCAAAATTCACTCCGGAAACGGCAATAAATATTCCGCCGGGAACAACTTTACGGGAATCGATCGCCACCGGACATCCGGGAAAACGGCGGATCACCGCCGTTGCTTCAGATAACAGGGTGACTCTTTCTTCATTCATCGGGCAGCCTCCGGCAGAGCCAATTCCACCCGGTTTCCCCGGGAACCCTTAGCCACGACCATATCCCCCGGACGAACAATTGACTGCAGATACTCAAATGCCGGAGCACTGGCAGAAAAACAGTTGCCGTTACCGGGCAATCGATCAAATTCACTGCCGATGGTGATCAGCCGGACGCCGGGAAATACCGTATGCACCATATCAAGTAAAGCCAGATGTTCGGCACGGCTGTTTTGACCGAGCTCCCGCATTCCGCCCAGACAGAGGATCAACTTTTCCACAACAACATCGGATTTTTTCAGCATCCCGATCAACGCCCGCATACTGGCGGGATTGGCATTGTATGCATCGTTGATATATGTGACTCCGTCGATTTCAGTGCGTTTCATCCGCATTCCTGGCAAAGTGGTGTCAGCAAGTCCGGCAGCGATAACCTCCTCCGGAATACCGCAGCTGTATGCGGCCGCAGCGGCGCAGGCGGCATTGGCGGCCTGATGTGCTCCGGAAAGGTTCCACCTGATCTTGTAGGTACGGGAATTGAAAAAGGTCAATGAAAATGAACTCTCATCCAGATTGCCCTCTTCAAAGGTCGCAGCGATGTCACACGCCGCAGGATCGGTACCGAAAGATATTATCTGATTGTTTCCGGCAGCCCGGCGCAGGATATTTTCTCCATGCACATTTTTTCCGATAACAGCCTTTCCAGATCCGGACAGGCCGGCAAAGATCGTCGATTTCTCCTCCGCCACGCCATCCAGAGAACCCAATTTTTCCAAATGACAGGCGGCAACGGTGTTGACAGCAGCGACTGCCGGAGCTGCGATCAGTGACAACGGCAATATTTCTCCGGGTGAACTGGTGCCCATTTCGATTACGGCGAAACGGTGTTTGGCATTCAAACGCAGCAAATTCTGCGGCACACCGATATGGTTATTGGTGTTTCCGATGGTATAGAGGACCTCTTCCGGATCACCGGTATAGCTGGTGAATATCGCCCGGATCATCTCTTTGGTACTGGTCTTGCCCACACTGCCGGTGATTCCGGCGACAGTCAATTGAGGGAAACGGCGGCGGTGGAAGGCTGATATCTGCTGAAAAGCACTCAGCACATCATCGACTTTCAAACAGGGCAGAGCCGGAATATTTCCGGCAAAATCTTTCCGGATACACAAGGCGCAGCAGCCGGATGAAGCGGCTGAATCCAAAAAGTTATGAGCATCAAAATTTTCTCCGGACAGTGCAAAGAAAATTTTTCCTTCGCCATTCTGCCGGGTATCAGTGGATATTCCGATTTGCCGGGGGAGCAGATCCGGATCCCCCTCCCAATGGCCGTTGACAGCCTGAGCCAATTCCGAAGCGGTAAAAAGTGCACTGTCCGTCATTGCGCACTCTCCGGAATCACAATTCGTCATTCAGATTCAAAACATGACGCACCACGTCATCCCGGAAGATAACCCGTATCGTCAATTCGGGAGAACGCCAGTATATCCAGGTTTCGTTGCGCTTATCCGGAGTGCGGACTGCCGGCGGCGGTCCGTAAGCAAGTTCGACGTCCCGCCGGGTCATTCCGGGGACGACTTCGCCACGGCGGATGCGCTCTTTGACCTTCTGTTCGCGGGCTGTTTTCTCCGGAATCGTTTTCAGAGGGTCAGTGGTAGAAAAGGTTGAAGCGATGTAATCCCGCATGGTGCAGAGGCGATAACCCTCTTTGAAACGGATCGAAAAAACTTTTCCGGTGGATTTCACCTTGAAGTGAATTTTTTCCGGGAAGCTGTCCGTGCCGATCGGTTCGATCACCGTACCGAGCGGAATAAATCCACCTTGCTGGATATTCAAACAGCTGATCTCCTGCGGATCAGAATACCAGATATTGTAATTGGTATACAATTCCTGCCCTTTCTGCAGCTGAAACACTTCAGAAAAAACCACCGGGTCAGCACATCCGCAAATCAGTACAAGAGCCAACATTCCGGCAAAACTCAATATCTGCTGTCTGGAAATCATATTTTTATCCTCTGTTCATTGATTTTGACAAATTATTCCATCATATCAATAATATAACACCGGGCAGACAATATTGCCACACCCGGAGTTGAATTTTTTTTGAAACGATTTGAGCTTGTCATTTGCCGCAGAGTTTTTCTGCGATATTGATCAGAAGTCCGCCCAATCCGGAATTATCGTGGCGCAAATTCTCTTTCACCATCTCCCTTGCCCGGGCTTCCGGAGAAATTTCCGGAACATTGGC
Source organism: Victivallaceae bacterium (assembly GCA_045648225.1). Lineage (GTDB taxonomy): Bacteria > Verrucomicrobiota > Lentisphaeria > Victivallales > Victivallaceae > UBA1784. Next base: position 3,328 of record JAZRNP010000346.1, read on the forward strand.
AGTGATATTATTTTCCGCCGGAAATTCCCTGGAAACTGCAAAATCCGAACTGTCGGTGATTTTTATCGTAACGGCACTGCTGTCCACTATACGGCTGCCACTTTTGACCGGGCTGCTTTTTTTGCACTCAACTTCAGCGGCCGCCGGAAGTTCCAGCGGGATTTCCAGCAATGGTTCAGTAGCGCACCCGGTGAATGCTTCCGGCTGCAGCTTGGTCACATCCACCTCCGGAGCCGGAGCGTCAGGCAGTTCCGGAGCAAAAACGGCCTCGCCATCCTTCACTCCGGGCGCAAAGACCTCCGGTTTCTGGGCAACATAAAAATGAGTGCCGCAATGAATACAGCAATACTCTCCGAAATTGAACCGGTCAACCAGAAAATGGTGCTGGCAAAAAGGACAGGCAATGCGGCGTTCCCCGCCTCTGGGACTCAGTTCCACAGCAAACGGAACCAGAGAATAGTTGTAATATATATGTTTCATCTGACATTTGCCGCAAAAGACCTTACGCCCGACCTGAACTTCAGCGTTAACATGGTAATTCTCTCCGCAGCAAGGACATACAAAAGATGTCATCGTCTTTATCCCTTTAATTTTCCAATGGTCAAAGTTTTTCCGGAATATTCCTGAATCAGACATCAGATAAAATAGCACGGTATAAATATTTTTGCAAGCCAACGGAAAAATTTTTTAAATCAAGCCGATGAAACACTCCGGCAAACAGGATCACTCCGCTTTGGCCTCCAGCTCTTCCCAGCGGGCATACAGAGCTTCCACTTTGCTTTTGGCTTCAGCAAGTTCGGCCTCAAACTTCGGCATATCTTTGGCATTTTTCACAAAAAAATCCGGTTCGCTGAAACGGGCTTCAATCGCAGCCAGAGCCTCCTCGGCCATGGCGATATTCTGCTCCATATTGAGAAGTTCCTGCTGCTCACGGTAGGAAAGCTTTTTGGATCTCTTTTTCTCCGGAGCACTTTTTTTACTCTCTTCCGGAGCCGGAACACTCTTTTTTACTTGCGGCAGAGCACTTCTCCTTGCATCCAACAGCCGTTCTCTGACGCTGACAAAATAATCGTAATCCCCCGGCGTGGACAACGGAGCCGTCACCCCCGGAGCGATCTCCTCAAAAGCGATGATGTGATTGCAGACCCGGTTCAAAAAATAACGGTCATGGCTGACCACGATCAAAGTTGAATTATAATTGATCAGGGCCTCTTCCAACACCCGGAGTGTGGGCAGATCCAAATCATTGGTCGGCTCGTCCAGAATCAGAAAATTTCCGCCGTGTTTCAATACTTTTGCCAGCAGCAGACGGGCCTTTTCGCCGCCGGAAAGATATTTGACTTTGCCGTTGATACGCTCATCCTCAAACAAAAAGCGTTTCAAGTATGCCCGCACCGAAATATGTTCACTGCCAAGCGGTATCACATCCACCCCGCCTGCGACCTCATCGTAGACCGTTTTATCCTCATCCAAAGTCAATCGCCGCTGGTCGATATAGTTGAATCGAACCGTTTCGGCGATCCGGACACTTCCGGAATCCGGAGTTATTTCGCCGGTGATCATCTTGAGCAGCGTGGTTTTACCGACCCCGTTGGCTCCGATAATGCCGATTTTATGGGATGAATTGAATTCAAAACTGAATCCGTCAAAAATTTTCCGGCTGCCGAAAGAGTGAGTAATATTCACCACATCGACAACTTTGTTTCCCAGCCGTTCCGGTTCCGGAATCACCAGATCGGAATCCCCCTGCCGCACCGGAGCCTGAATCGCAGACAACTCATCAAAACGCCGGATCCGTCCCATATTGCGCTTGAGCCGGGCTTTGGGAGAACGCCTTACCCATTCGATTTCCCGGCGTAAAAATTTCTCCCGGCGGCTGACCTCCATATCCTCGGCGTGCCGGGCTTCGGCTTTTGCCGCCAGAAAATCAGCGTAACTGCCGGTGCAGGAGAAAAACTTGCCATTTTCCAATTCGATAATGCGGTCTGCGATCCGATCAAGGAAAAAGCGGTCATGAGTAACCAACAGACAACTGCCGCGGAAACTTTTAAGATAGTCTTCTATATAATTTATGGTCGCCACATCCAGATGGTTGGTCGGCTCGTCCAGCAGCAGCAGATCAGGTTCTCCGATCAACGCCCTACCGAGCACTACCCGCCGTTTTTCACCGCCGGAGAGCTGATCGAAAGGGGTATTTTCCAAGCGGCGCAAATCCAGTTTATCCAGAGCGGTTTCCAGTTTATTGTCCAGATTCCAGGCGTTGCAGGTGTTTAAAATGTGCTCAATTGCGGAGTGTTCGGGGGAATTTTGAGATACTTTGCCGTATTCGTCCAAGAGTTGGGCAAAATAATCCAACCCCTCCGACAGCACTCCCCGGATGTTTTTGGTGGTGACAAAATCCACATCCTGACTCATGAAAGCGATGCGCAAACCGTTACGGATATGGATATCTCCGGAGGAAGGTTTTTCCAGACCGGCGATGATTTTCAAAAGAGTCGATTTGCCGGAACCGTTGCGGCCGACCAGAGCCAGCCGTTCACCCTGCATAACTGCAACGGAAGCCTGATCAAAGATCACCTGACGCCCAATGTTCAGGTCGAGATTTTCTGCGCTCCAAACCGGAATATCTGCCATGTCTGCCGCCGCGGTATCAATTGTAGCGGATCAGTATTATCGTCTGATCGTCATTTTGCTCATATTCAAATTCATGAACCGCTCCCATCACCTCATTGATGATGGCACTTGCGGTATCATGGTGGCGGCAGGCAATGCTGAAAACATTAGTCAACCGGTCAATACCGAATTCCTCTTTGTCATGATCGAGAGCCTCATTCAGTCCGTCGGAAAAGAGCATCAGACTGCTTCCGCTGTCGAGAGCCAGACAGATGGTCTCAAACTCGGCATCCTCATCCGGCAGCATTCCCAAAGCGGTCCCATCCGGAGAAAGCCGTCGCAAATGGCCATGCACGTGCATGATCATATCCGTATGCCCGGCCCGGCCGAATTCAATAAGACCTCCCCGGCGGTCAATGAGACAACAGCCGAGGGTGATGAAGCGGTCAATATCCGAATCCCGGAAAAGATTGCTGTTGATATCCCGCAAAAACTGGGATAATGTGGTAAAATTTGAACAGATACTGCGGGCAAAACTCCGGGTCATTGCCGCCATCATACAGGCTGGCATTCCCTTGCCGCAGGCGTCTCCGATCATCACAAGAATCCGGTCATCGTCGATGCGCACCATATCGTAGAAGTCACCATTGAAGTCGGATC
>JAZRNP010000347.1:0-2868 GCA_045648225.1 Victivallaceae bacterium
CACCCGGCAGAGATCGACCCACAGCAGACCGCCCTCATTGGTATTTGCCGCCTGAAACGGATCTTTGAATCCGGATTTCATGCTGATTTTAGTAACATAATCAAAATATTCTTTGATCCGTCCTTTGGCGTTGCCGAATGCGGAATAAAAATCATCTTCCATCTGAGCAAGGGGACGATCGACGTTGTGATTCAAAGTTGCGATGACAAAATTCAGCAATCCCTGAGTGCCGTAATGTCCGGTCAAGCTGTCCATATCGGAAGCGATCATGCCGTTTTTCACCGAATAGGTAAAAAGATCGTAGAACACCTCATGGTACTGAACCGGAAAATGGTGTCCGTCATGGGTAAAATTGGGACGGAACATCAACTTCGCACCGGTTTTAGCCCAGCCGCCCCAGATTTGCTTGTAACGCTCAACCTTTTCGTCGGTCCAGGGATACATGAACGGCGGACAGAAACGGAGAATGATCCGCTCATTGAGTTTGATTTTATCGGTCGGCGGTTCGTTGTAATTGGCGTAAATCAATCCCATGATCAGATGGTTGGGGTCGATTTTGTCGGCCTCTTTCTGGGCGGCGAGATAGAAGTGGCAATAACGATCTGAAAGTGATCCCAGGGCCTTTTGCCATGCGCTGTTCTGCCGGGAAACTTTCTGTTTTGCCGCAATTTCTTTCAAACCGGCATCGAAATATTTTTTCGCTTCAGCGCGGCGGACATCGTTGGGGATCGGGGAATTATCGGCGGTCAGGCAGTTGTCGCAAACACATTTGCCGGAGGTATCGTTTTCATTGAGATTGAGCATCCGGCGACGATCGCCGCGGCTCCACTTCTGCACGATGATCTTCACAAGTTCCGGGTTGGTCACGCACATACTGATATATTTAGGCACGTTGCCGTTCCAGCCGAAAGGACTCGGACGGCGGGTTCCATCCGGAAGGAGGTTGAACAAACCGGGGTTGGTCTTTTTGTATTTGGCATAATAGTCCAAAAATGCGTGGCCGTGATAGAAATTATTGTCGGCGACGAAGCGGTGCCGCCGGAGCCACACCCGCTGATCCTCAAAAAAGCGTTCACAGTTTTTGCGGTCTTGCCATGCTTCTTTCATAGCACTGCCGATCGGCCGCCATCCGCTGGAAAGCAGCAGCGGCTTCACCGGAACGATCTGTTCTTTGAGAACCAAATTGCGGTGTTCCGGGATAACTACACCGGATTCTCCCGGCCAGATCCAACGGAAACCGGCGAATCTTTCCAGAAATTCGTACACTGCCAGAAGCGTTCCCCGGCTGCGCTGATTGGCAGAAGCTTTGCGGTGGCTGTCGCGCCCGGCGATATTGATCGATTTGTCAGTGATTTCGATAACGCCGGTGTGGCGGGGGAGCTTCCACGCTTTGAGATGAAGATTATTTTTGCAATGGCCGAGATAGAAATATTTTTTACCGGCTTTGACTTCACGTGCGGAGATGATGGGAATTTTTTCCCCACCGAGTTTTTCAAGATGATATGCCAGTTCATCGGCTGCCACCTGAAGTTCTTGAACCGGCTGGGACGGAATGACGATACCGCTGAAAACAACCTTACCGTCCTTTATAAAATCAACTGCAAACACCGTCGAGACAAAGAGTTGCAGTACAAACAAAATCGAGACAATTTTTTTCATAATTCGCTCCTGTTTTGATAAAATGATCTTTTATGCTATTTTTAATATAGTTGCAATTTCGCAAGAATACAACCGAACAAAAGTGGATTATCAGTTCAATTAATGCAAAATCAGTTCAAAAGCGACTCCTTTTTCAATCCGCCGTTTCCGGGACAAAAAAACGGCGATGCCGTAGAGACATCGCCGTAAATAAATCCCCAAGCGTTGGCAGAATATTATTTCTGCAGGACTTTTGCCCGGGCCAATGCATCATCGATATGCGGACAGATATTTTCTTTGCCCAGCGCCTCAACCAGACCGAAGTGTTCAAATGCTTTCATCGGCTGGGAATCACTCTGCACACCGGAGAGGATGATATTCATTTTCTGTTTACGGCACTGCTTGACAAAGTCAGCGACGACCGTCAATCCGGTGGCATCGATCGCCGGCACCATCCGCATCCGCAGAATGACAGTGGATACACCTTTGCCGGAAAACTTCATCGCCGTATCCCGGAATCCATCCACCGCTCCGAAGAAAAACGGTCCCTGAACCTCAAACACCACGACATCGGACGGCACATCACGACTGCCGATATTGTCCGGATCATCGAGTTCCTGCTTGTCTCCGCCCAATTCGCCGGTAATAGCACTCACGTTGGAAATATCCGACATCCGGCGGATAAAGAGCAGAGCAGCCAATACCACACCGACTTCAACCGCCACCACCAGATCGATGAACACCGTCAGCAAAAAGGTGGTCAGCATCACCGCCCAGTCACTCTTGGGCCCCTTGAACATCCGGCAGAAAGTATGATATTCACTCATATTGTAGCAAACCACTGCCATGATACCGGCAAGAGAGGCCAGCGGAATCAACTTGGCCTGCGGAGCCAACAGCAGCAGGATCAGCATCAGAACCACGGCATGAATCATACCGGCGACCGGAGTCTGAGCACCGCTTTTGATATTGGTAGCGGTACGGGCGATCGCTCCGGTGGCAGGAATACCGCCAAAAAGCACCGAACCGATATTGCCCACGCCCTGGGCAATGAGCTCCATGTTGGAGTTATGCTTTGCGCCGATCATACCGTCCGCTACCACGCAGGAGAGCAGCGACTCGATGGCGGCCAGGATGGCAATGGTGAAGGCATCGGGAATGGCATCGGTGATGGCCGAGAAGCTCAGGGCAGGCAGAGTGGGAGTGGGCAGAGAAGAGCTGATGGTGTAG
>JAZRNP010000348.1:0-3447 GCA_045648225.1 Victivallaceae bacterium
ATCCGGGAGCGGCCGCACTTACGATATGAGAACGATGTCCGCCCCACGGAGCGATAACTTTATCACCGACGGCGAAATTTTCCACAGCCTTTCCGACCTTGATAACTTCACCGACGGCACTGTAGCCCGGGCGGAATGGAAATTTCTGAATATCATTGTTGGAATTTCCGGATATCCATGCACATTCGGTACCGGCACTGACGGCACTGTACAAAGTTTTGACCAGAATACGATCATCCGGAAGAGCATTTTCATCCAATTCGATCGTTTGCAGTTCAACTCTCCCGGCTTCCGGTGCAATAACTACTTTTACAGGGATCATTTTTCAACCTTTCTGTTGATGTGACTTTACCGCAAAGTCAGGATGACCTTTCCGATATTTTCCGAACGGCGCAAAACGGCGTGGGCCTCTTCCACCCGGGCAATGGGATAGACCGCATGGATGTGAGTTATCAGTTTTCCCTCAGCAAAGAGCGGCCACAGCTCATTTTGCAGGGATTGCATAATGGAAGTTTTTTCTTCAGAAGTGCGGCTGCGCAAGGTGCTGCCGATCAATTTTATCCGTTTGCGCCAGATGGTTTCCAGATCGATTTCAGTTTTTCCCCCGGCGAGCGAAGCGATCATTATCCAGCGTCCTTTGAAGGCCATCTGTTTCAAATTTTCGCCCATTTTCGCTCCGCCGACACAATCCAGCACGACATCCGGGGGATTGGCAGCGATAACAGAAGCGACATCATCGACCTTGTAATTGACGACAATATCGGCTCCGAGATCACGGACAAATTCCGCTTTCTCTGCAGAACCGACAGAAGCGATGACTTTGGCTCCTTTGAGTTTGGCATATTGCAGTGCGGCAAGACCGATGCCGCTGGCAGCAGCCTGAATGTAGAAAACATCGCCCTCTTTCAAGCCTCCGGCCTCTTTTTCCAGATTGAGATAGACCGTCGCCCATACTTCGGGAAGTGAAGCGGCTTCTTCCATCGACAACCCCGCCGGAGCCGGAACCACCATACCAGCCGGAACTGCGACCACCTCAGAATATCCGCCGCCGCCCAGCAGGGCACATACTTTATCTCCGGGTTTGACATGGCACACTCCGGGAGCTTCAAGCACGATTCCAGCAACTTCCAGACCGCACCACTGCGGCCACTCCGGCGGCGAAGCATAGCAGCCATCCTTTTGCATGATATCCGCCCGGTTGATGCTGGCAGCGTGAACTTGAATCAAAACTTCATCCTCCTTGCAAACCGGTTCCGGCAGTTCCTGCCATTTGAAATTCAAATCCGGATCAAGGGTCATTGCATACATAATTATCACCTTTCAGATGGTAAGTTATCAGGACAAACGGGAGATATTGAAGTAGTTGAAACTGCATCCGATCAGTTCCGGATCGATGAAGTTGATATGGACTTCATGTTTTCCGGCAGAAATGTATGCTTTCAGTGCTCCCTGAGTACTCCACTTATTCCAGGAATCGCCGACGATATCGCCGCCATTATCATCCATCGTGGGAGCAAGCGGCAGAATATCCATCGATTTTCCATCAACGATCAACTCTGCTGAAAGCGTTTTGGACGGCGAAGCGATGCGCAAATCGATGGAGTAATTTCCGGATTCCTCAAATTCCAGCAGATAGACCAGTTCCGCTCCGGCCCGGGAGCCTGCCATCCGCAACCGGGTGTGTACATAGCCGCCATTGTTCTCTTCCGAGCGAACCCGGAATGTGTTACCCTGATTGACACCGTAGATAAGTTGTCCGTCAAATTTGCATCCGGCGGCCGGGATGGGGTAATATTTTCCAAAAGATTGTTCCCGGAAACAGCGGGTCTTCATGATCATATTCAACACCCGTCTGGCACTGCGTTCAACGATCGCCCGGGGCATATTGTTATACAAATTGGCATAGAGGGCCGCTTCGTACTCATCCCGGATATACATGGGCATCTTGACATCATTGCCCGCCCAGAGTTCTCTGGCGATAGTGGTGGTGGTGACCCAGTCGGTCATCACCATGCCGTCATACCCCCACTCCTCCCGGAGCAAACGGGAAAGCAGCATATGGTTTTCAGCGGTATAAACGCCATTGATCAGATTGTAGGAACTCATAATGCACCAGGGCTTGCCTTCGCGTACGACGATTTCAAAGCCGCGGAGATAGATCTCCCGCAGGGCCCGGTCGGAAATGATACTGTCGCAGCGTTTACGCTGATTTTCCCGGCTGTTGGCGGCGAAGTGCTTCACCGTTGCGCCCATACCTTCAGATTGGACGCCCCGCACTATGGCGGCGGCACTCTTACCGGAAATGAGCGGGTCTTCGGAAAAGTATTCAAAATTTCTGCCGCACAGAGGATTGCGGTGAATATTCAATCCCGGAGCAAGCAGGATATCCAGATCGCTGTTCACCCCTTCAGCTCCCATTGCTGCCCCCATACGGGTTTTAAGTTCATCATCCCAGGAACAGGCGATAAGGGTCGCACACGGGAAACAGGTCATCGGAGTTGACCAGCGGATACCGGCAGGACCGTCCGCCGTCTGCACATTGGGAACGCCGTATTTGATAAGATTGCCGATACCGCCGGTGGAACGGGGCACAAAAGAGGGCTGTCCGTGGCAGAGTTCCATCAGTTCCCGCAAACTCATCTGGGCAATAAAATCATCCATGGTCGCCTTGCCGTCGGCAACATCTTTGAGCATGATGGGGGTATCAAATACAACCGGTTTCGGTTCAAGTTTGGGAATGGTGATATTTTCCGGTTCCAGCACCCGTTCCATACCGCCGGTGATTTTCTTTGAGCCGTCGGCCTGCAGCAAAGAGGGCGGAACCGGACGGAAAATGTTGCCGGGAGTACCGGTTACACGCTGTTCTGCAAGCTCATAAGTTCCGGCGACAATGGTATTGCGAACCGACTGACCGAGCATAAAAGTATAAGTGCCGCTTTCAACGACAAAACTGCCGGGAGCCGCCAGCGAACCATCTTCGTCAAACCGCCAGATATCGTTGAAAGGAAAATTCAGCTCTATTTGCACACTTTTGCCGGGAGCGATTTCCGGAGTTTTGGTATAGGCACGCAATTCGATGGCAGGACGGTTTTTACCGGGAGCGGAAACATAACACTGGACAACTTCCCGTCCGGAACGGCTGCCGGTGTTGGTGACACATCCCCGGACGGTAACAGTTTCCCCGTCACATTGCAAAGCGGCATCGCTGATTTCAAAGGTGGTGTATGACAAACCGTATCCGAAAGGATAAAGTACTTTATCTTTCATCCCGGGAATGGTTTCAAAATAGCGGTAACCGACGTAGACATCTTCGGAGTAGTTCAACCGACGCTGGGAAAGTTGGAATTCGGCAGTTGACGGCCAGGCATCGCACGAAACAGCAACAGTATCGACCAGCCGACCGGAGGGATTGAAATCTCCGCAGAGAATACGGGCAACTGCAAGTCC
>JAZRNP010000349.1:0-1775 GCA_045648225.1 Victivallaceae bacterium
GGTAGTGATGAGCTCCGCCTGACGGCGGTTTTGTCTGACAGGTCTGACACCCGTTCTGTTTTTTTGTTGGCAAAGGGGACACGGCATACCATCTATCGCCCCACTCAAAACCTCCCAAAATCTCCCAAAACTTCTCACAACCTCTCACTCACCGAGCCAGTTGCCAATCACCGCCATTTGCAAAACTCACCCCTGCTCTGTTTTTTTGTCAGCAATAAGTTCACGGAAGTGCGCACTATCTCTGCCCCAGAGCATAAGAGCAAGTTCGATCAATCCCCCTTTCGGAATCTGCTGCCTTACCGCTTCAGCAAAGAAAAGTTCCCGTCCGCTCCCGGCATCCGGCAGATCCCGGTCGGTAAAACGGCGCAGCAGCCAGGGGTCACGCATCCACGGCCGGGCGATCATCACTCCGCAGGCTCTACTTTTTTCAACGATCTCTCCGGCTTCGTCAACCGAAGCTATATCTCCATTGACGATCAGCGGCACATTTCCGGCGAGTTCCACTGCCCGGACAAAACGGCGCAAGCGTTCCTCCGCTGCGATTTCCCGGTACTGTTCTTTTACGGTGCGGTAATGAAAAAAAATCTTGCTCACCTCCGGACACTGTGACAGTGCAGGCAGAAACACCTCCATATCCCCGGCGGATTCCCATCCGGAACGCACTTTGACACTCAGCGGCAGTTCCGGTGGCATGAATGATTTGACCGTACGGCAGAAATCCGGCAGCTGATGAAAATTCCGCAACGCCCCGCCTCCGGCGCCGGAGGAAATGACCCGGGAACTCGGACAACCGAAGTTGAGATTTATTGAAGAAATATTCATCCCGGCAAAAATTTCCGCACACTTACCCAGCAGTACCGGATCAGTTCCCATGAGCTGTACACACACCGGCACTCCCCCGGATTGAAACGGAGCAAGAAACTCCCGCATTTTACTGTGCCGGGGAATATCCCGGGAGATCCGGAAAAAAGGAGTCATCCACTGCGGCACCAGTTTCAAATGGTTCACTGCGGTGATGAAACCTCCTCTGCCGACCCCTTCCATCGGGCCGGGCCAAACTTCAAAATCTTTCATCATATTCCGTATGCTGCATAAAAAAAATACATTGCTATAAAATAACCCATCTTGTTGCAGTTTGCCAGTTTGTCAAGTTGATTTTTTCGGATTAAGGTGGTATATTATAGGAATGTTTTATCGCAAAAACTGAAATCATCGGGGATCAAAATGTTCAATATTGCAAACACTCCGGACGCCGGTTTGAAAAAAGTCTCCTTTTCTCTGACACGGGAACCGGGACAGAAGATCTTTCTGGCCGGATCATTCAACGACTGGGAACAGGAACTGCTGGCCATGGTCTACGATGAAAACAGCAACACCTACACCGCAGAAGTCACGCTTCCCTGCGGTTGCTATGAATACAAATTTGTAGTCAACGGAGAATGGATAACCGATCCGGATAATCAGAATTTTTCCGCCAATGACTTCGGAACTTTGAACAGCGTAATTTCCATAGGGTAAAAATATGGCAAGAAACACCGCTTATACCGATGGTCCCATCGGCTCTGTCATGCTGAAAACAGCATTGTCCATGCTTCCCGGCACTCTGGCGATTTCCGGTTACAACATTGTTGACACCTACTTCGTCTCCAAACTCGGCACACTGCCGATGGCGGCGATGGGATTTACATTTCCGGTGGTGATGCTGGTCGGCTGCCTTTTTCGGGGATTGGATAACGGAATCATGACTCCGACTGCCCAGCTGCTCGGCGGCGGCA
>JAZRNP010000350.1:0-14887 GCA_045648225.1 Victivallaceae bacterium
GGTTGGCTTTTACCAACCAATGTGAAGCGGCGGATTGCATCCGCAGTGAAGCATTGCTGCGCAATGTGAAGTTTTTGCCTGCGGCAAAGTGAAGTGCTCGCTTTGCGAGTATGGACATGATAAGATTTTTTACGGCTGCCGCATGTGCTGTGCCCAAGGAGAATGCGGACGCTGCTCATGGGAGTTTTTGGGAAATTTTGAGAAGTTTGGGGAGATTTTGGGAGTAAAACCGCTCTGTTTTGTTGTCGGCAAAGGGAACATGGCATACCATCTGTCGCCTACTTAAAATTCTTAGTATTCCCAGTATTCCTGACATTCCCAGCCCAAAAGCCAAGTAACAACCAATATTATTTTTTCAACAGCTCAGGAGGTTCATTTGGGCATGATGACCAGTAATCCGGTTGTCATCATTATTGCTTCCTCCAAAGTGGTCCGTTTGAATTTTCGTTTGGATCCCCAGGGATCGAGAAAGATGACCTCGGTTATGCGATTGTTTTCTTCTTTGAAGCCGCAAATCACCCGCATATGGCCGCCGGTTGTCCGGTCATACGGATCTTGATTCATTGCCATGGTCCAAAGCAGCGGATATCCTTTGGGGATGTATTCTTTGAGGATTTGCGGAAGTTTTGCCGTAAATTCAGGACGTGCCTGCGGAGTTATTTTTTTTACAATTGCCGGATCAAGAATGTCCAGTATAAAACGTTTATTTTTTATTCCGGATTTGAATTTTTTTGCCGCCGCATTGGATAATTCCGGATGTTTGTTGTGCAGTGTTGTCAGAACGTTGATTTCTTTACTGGTTATCTCATAGATCATGCGGCAATCATATTCTTTGAGTTCATCATCAGTGAAACCTTTAAGCACATCAGCATTGTAGGTTCCTCCTTTGTGGCTGGAGTTGAAGATTCGTCCCAGTTTCCGCTGTTTGATCCTCGATCCGTAGTAGCGCAGCACCATTTCCACGGAAGCCGGGACACAGTAATCACGCTGTGCCTTGATTCCGGGGATGTAGTTGATGATTATTTCGCCATTGCGCTTTTTTTTCACCCGGCGCAGCCGTTTTTCTTCACTTAAAGGACGTGCTGCAACTGATATGACGGTCAGCAGTGCGATTGCCAAGGAAAATAATCGTGTCATCTTATAACTCCATTTTAATCTGATGCATTCGTTAAGATATCATTGATCATCAAATTTGTCAACCCGTCAACAGTTGCGTCAGTTGAAAAATTTCATCAAACCGGTTATATTATGGCAGCGAATCAATTCAAGGGTATATAACAATGAGTGACGATAATAAATGGGATTTTACGAAACCTGATCCCCAGGAAGATTCTCCTGAGGCGAAAGAACGTAAAGGAATGACTGTTCTGCTGATTGCCGGAATCATCTTTCTGATCGGCGGCTTATGGTGCTCATGGAAGATCGGCGCATTGGATTATGAGAGCTTTTTCGGTGATGGTGCCCGATACCGTCACCGTTCCATCTATTCCAATCAGGGGTCAGGAATTGGCTTTGTCTGGATGATGTTCAATTCCCCATGGCTGCTCGGATGTGCCATGATCTGGGCAGCACTCAGCCATTTTTTCAGTAAACGGAAAAAGTGAAAAAACAAAAAAACGGAGAGTTTTAAGCTCTCCGTTTTGTTTGTCAATTGTAAGGATTGATCTCCCATGAACCGGGAGAATTTTGCGGTATCGGACTGTAACCTCTGCGTTCAATTTCAGTACATCCGCCGAATGCAACGGCGAATACCACCAGAATTGCAACTGCCGCTATCGATCTGTACATCAGAAAAATCTTTTGGGCAGGGTTTCCAGCAATCCGTAATCACGCATTTCCAAAACCTGCAGTGCGACAGTTGCCGCAACAGCGATGAAGGTCAGCACGATCATCACGGTAAAGAATTTTGACTTCCACATGATTCACCTCGCAGGAATGCTTACTTAGCGGCTTTGTAGAGGACGATGTCGCCGACTTTAACTTCGGCACCGGCAGGCAGTTCGACCACAGACTCTTTTTCTCCAACCTTGACGATGCGGCTGGAAGTGACAAAGGTCGGTTTGGTCAGGAGCTTGTCAGTTTTCTCTTTGTCGGTGGCATCGCGGACGATCATCAGCTCAATTCCGCTGGTGAGTTTGAGGGAAATCGGAACTTTTTTGCCGTTGCTTTCCTGATAAACAACACTGCGTTCACCCAAGTCGATGACGAAGTAACCATACTCTTTGGAGACGGAGGTGACTTTGCCGTAAAGACGGGAACGGGCTTCCTCAGAACCGGCACGCCAGGGTTTGTAGTTTTTGGCAACGCCAATGGACTCTTTGAGTTCGCTCAAGGCGTTGGAAACTTCTTTATATTTCTGTTCCGCAGCTTTGATCTGAGCTTCACGGGAGCGGACAGTTCCGGCGAGACGGATATTTTCACGTTTGACTTTGGTCAGTTCGCCGCGCAGAGTGTTGACTTCGTTGACTTTGGCGGTGATCACGGTTTTGACCTCTTTGATTCCGGCATCACGCTTGGCATCGACCACGCTGACCCGTTTGCCGGCGATCCGGGCAACATCGGACAGCGCATTGCGGTAGGCGTTGCTGTTTCCGATAACATTCTGGATGAAGTCGGAGAAGGGTTTCAGGATCGAACGGACGGCGCGGATGTCGGCTGCTCCGACCAGGGCCTGGGGGCGGATCGAAACCCGGTGGGTTCCGGCAAGATCAGAGAAGGCACGGTAGGCATTGTCCCGACGTTTGATCGTAGTGGCAACTTCGGAAACAACGGCATCCATGCGGCCGGAATAGGTTTCAGCTTTGCGGAAATTATCGATTTCGCCGAGATTTTTCATCTGGATGGCATCGCCGATATTCCAGAGGGACTGAGCGAGAGCATTGCGCTGAGCGATGATTTTTTTGCTCTGATTGGGCAGACCGGGCAGGAGAGAATCCAAATCGGCATATTTGTCGTGAGCCAATGCTTCGGGAGTGAGTTTCTGGGCTTCATCGGTGCCGCTGCCGGCATCGAGGGCCTTTGAACTTTCGTAGATAGCCCTGGCCATTTTTTCATGTCCGCTGACGAATTGAGCGCGCTTTTCAAAAAGGAAGTAGGAGAAAACTGCGCTTGCAGCAGCCAGGATGAAGATGAAGATACTGAGGATGATGTTGAAAATTTTCATACCGTTCAAAAGCCTTCTATATTTTTAATTGTTATAAAATACACACCTTGTGGCGACATAAAATAATCGCACTCTGAAAATTTAGCACCGAAGATGAATATTGTCAAATCATTAATGCGTTTTTTTGCAAACATTTTGCCTTTTTTTTATATTATGCTCTTTTTTTAGAGGATAAAACGCACTCCGGCAATATTTTTTAAAGCAGCTCCCAAATCATTTGCTTCTTCTTTTGAGTTGACATTGACCGTCAATCGCATGGAACGGTATTTGCCGCTTCCGGAAACTCCGCCGTCTTCGATCTGCAATCCGGTGAGTTTCATTCCGGCAGAACACTGCTCTGCCGAATTCCGTACTGACTCATACATCCCGCTTTCACAAAAGAGGCGGTATTCCCACTCTCTGGGGAACTGAATTTCTGCGGATTCGTTACTCATTCTTGGTTCAACCTTTCCAATAAGGAGATATTTCCCGGAGTCTGGCGATTACCGGGATCAGTTTTTCTGCTGTGTACCGGACTTCATCCATTGTATTGTATCTGGAGAAGCTGAACCGGATCGTACCATGGGCAGCACTGTAAGGTATTCCCATTGCCCGGAGGACGTGGGAGGGTTCCAGACTGCCGGTGGGGCACGCAGAACCGCTGGAAGCGCAGATGCCGGACATATCCAGCAGCATCAGAATACTTTCCCCCTCGATGCACTCAAAACTTATGGATGAGGTACCGGGGAGGCGATTGTTTACATCTCCGTTTATCCGGATCTGCGGAATAGAAGCGGTCAGAAGTTTTTCCAATTCGTTACGCATTGCGGAGAGTTCTGCATATTCCTGCTCCAGCAATCCGGAGCTCAATTCACAGGCTTTGCCCAGTCCGATGATTGAAGCTGCGTTTTCGGTTCCGCCGCGGCGGGAACGTTCCTGATGGCCGCCGTAGATCAGCGGGGTGAAGCGGATGCCCCGGCGGACGAACAATGCTCCAACGCCCTTGGGGGCATGGAGTTTGTGCCCGGAGATCGTGAGAAAATCGATTTCCAGCGCATCGACATCGATCTTGACTTTTCCGGCGGCCTGAACCGCATCGGTGTGAAAAAGTGCACCTTTGGCGTGAGCAGCGGCGCAGACCTCTTTTATCGGGAAAATGGTTCCGGTTTCATTGTTTGCCCACATGACCGAAACCACTGCAGTATTTTCATCGACCTCCCGGATCAGAGCATCCATATCCAGCTGGCCGAGTCCGTTGACCGGGAGCTTGACGATGGAATATCCCCGGCGGGCCAATTCATCGCAATAATGCAGCACGGCAGGGTGTTCCACTTCGGTGGTTATAACTTTGTTCCGACCGGGGCGGGCGCAGACGGCAGCGTTGAGAGCCGCATTGTCTCCTTCGGTGCCGCAGGAGGTGAAAATTATTTCAGAAGCATTGCCATCCCGGTCTCTCCATCCGGCTCCGATGAGATCGGCGACCTGACGCCGGGCCAGCTCGATTTTGGAAGCGATCGAACCCCCGAAGCGGTGGATGCTCGACGGGTTGCCGTACATTTCGCAGAAATACGGCATCATCGCTTCAAGCACTTCCGGAGCGACCCGGGTGGTGGCATTATTATCCAGATAGACAATTTTATTTTCCATAATTGCGGTAAAACTCCTCAAGTATAATCGTCATTCTTATAGAATATCACAAATTTTCAAAATTTCAACCTGATAATCTTGAAAAACGGTATTAAAACCGCTATTTTATGCAACGAATCAACAATTAATACAGCAGGGGTGTATGAATATCTATCTTGACTGTGCGGCAGCAAGCCGCCCGGCACCGGAGACATTGAGATTTTATCTTGAGGCAATGCAGGAGGATTATGCCAATCAGGAGGCACTGCATTCGCTGGCTTATGCGGCCAGACAGCATCTTGCTGAAGCCGGGGATGAACTGGTCCGGGCTCTGGGATTGTCTCCGGAAGATTACGGAGTTGTCTGGGCTGCATCCGGAACGGAATGTTTCCGGATATCTGCCGGTTTCCTTGCCGGTAAAAAGACGATCTCCAGTTTTCTGGAACATCCGGCTCTGGCGGCTAACTTCAGGGCCAAGACTGTTTTCCGGCAGCTGGAGTGCAGCTCTGCCGGGGTGATCTCTCTGCCGGAGAATATTGAAATTCCTGATGCAGTTTTGTTTCACCATGTTCAAAGTGAAACCGGGCTGCTGCAGGATCAGCAGAAGCTGTTTTCTGTTTTCCCTGTTGCACTTAAAATTTCCGATTCGGTGCAGAGTGCTGCAAAATTGCCGCTCTGCCATGAAGCTGATATACACATCGTTTCCGGTGTAAAATTCGGTGCCCCCGGAGGAGCCGCTCTGATTTGCCGCCGGAAAAACGGCCTGTTGTCCAAGTTGGAACGTTTTGTCGGAATCATGCGGGAAAAAGATTATACGCTGTCCCGGATCAATGTTCCGCTTTGCCGGGCCATGGCTTTTGCCGCTGCAGATTGGGCGGAATGCCGGGAGGTAGAGTTTGAACGGATTTCCCGACTCCGGGATGAACTGCAGGCGGCTCTGGCGCGCTTTTCCATATTTCCGCTGTTGCCGCCGGATGCGGTCGTTTCGCCTTACATAAACAATTTTTTCCTGCCGGGGATTCAGGCGGCGGTGATCGTCCGGGCACTTTCGGAAAAGGGTATTCACTGTGCCAGCGGAAGTGCCTGCGCCGCAGAATCCGGGATGCCCAGCCCGGCTTTGCTGGCTCTGGGAAAAAGTAAAAAAGATGCCTACAGCGGTTTCCGGGTCAGTTTTGATCGTTTTTCCAACGGAAATGATGTGGATTTTTTGGCATTTGAGTTGGAAAAAGCATTGAAAAATTACTGATTTGATACTATCTTTTACCTGTGTACAAAAAACATGATTTTATGTTACGACGGAGGGATAGTTATGTTCAGAAGGTTTTTGGTCGCAGCAGTCGCGGGGCTGTTGTTTTCGGGTGTTTCTTCCACGCTTGAGGCCCGTACGATAGAGATCCGCAAAAAGGCTCAGCTCAATCCGACGGTTTATTTTGCCGGAGTTCCCGGAAATGAGCAGTTGTCCGGTGTGTTGAAAAATTTTCTCGCAGTTTGCGGCTGGTTCGATCTTGCTTCGCAATCAGAAGGTGCTGATTATACGATCACTGCACAAATCAATGGCGACCGGCTGGTTATCCGGCTGATGCATGGTAAAACCAATGTCGCCGGATGGAGTTTCCCGGCAAAGGCTGATCCCCGGGAACTGGCTAAAAGTGCAGTCGATGCGGTGATCGAAAAGGCATTTTCCCAGCTCAAAGTGCGGGGATTCTGCCGGTCAAAAATTGCCTTTACTGCCGAAAGTGCGCCGGGGATACGCAATGTTTTCATCTGTGATATCGATGGAGGAAATCTCCGGCAGATCACTCAATACCGCTCTTTGAATGTGGAGCCGAGCTGGAGCCCGGATGCCAGAAGTATCTATTTTTCCAAATACAATCCTTCCGGGATGTCCATTGTCGAAACCACGGTCGCCACTCCCCGCCGGAGCCGGGTCATTTCCAGTTCCCGGGGAATCAATACCGGTGCTGCGGTAAGCCCGGACGGAACGAGACTGGCGGTCATTCTGAGTCCGGATCATCAGGTGGATCTCTATTGCCTCGGATTGAAGCAGCGTGAACGCCGCCGGTTGACCCGGGGAATCGCTGTCGAAGCCTCACCCTGTTGGAGTCCGGACGGCCGGAGTATCGCTTTTGTCAGTGACCGGAGGGGGAATCCGCGTGTATTCACCTGTGATCTTTCCGGTAACAATCTGAAACTTATTCCCTCCATCGGTAATGATGCGGTAACTCCTGCGTGGTCAACTGATGACAAAATCGCCTATGCCACCCGGATCGGCGGAAATTATACGATCGCGGTTTACAATATGAAAACCGGTGAAAATCGCCGGGTCGTAAAGCTGGATGGAAACTGGGAATCTCCGGGATGGGCCGCTGACAATCGGCAGGTTGTCTGCAAAAGAACTGTCGGCAATTCCTCCGCTCTCTACGTGATCGACACCCAGACCGGCAAGCAGCGGATTCTGCTCCGAACCAAGTCCAAATTGTTTGATCCGGCATGGTCGCCCTGCGTGTCCAAATAAAAATTCCGGAGTTGGTGATTATGGGTTTCAATGCTGCTGAATTTATTGATTCGTTGAATATGTTTTCCATCCGTCTGGGATTGGATTCCACCCGGGAACTTGCCCGCCGGGTCGGAAATCCGGAAAATTCCCTGCGTTTTGTTCACCTTGCCGGCACCAATGGCAAAGGTTCCACCGGAGCTATGTTGGAACGGACACTGCGGGAACAGGGATTGATCACCGGATTTTACACCTCTCCGCATCTGATCGATGTCAGAGAACGTTTCCGGATCAATGGAAAAACCGTTTCCCGTGAATGTTTTGACCGCTGCGGCAAAATCGTTGCCGATGCCGGGGGAAAAGATTACAGCTATTTTGAATTTGCGACTGTCCTTGCCATGCTGATATTCAAAGAATCCCGGTGCGATGTGGTGATCTGGGAAACCGGTATGGGCGGTCGGCTCGACGCTACTAATATTGTCACTCCGGAACTGTGCATAATCACCAATATTGCCCTTGACCACACCAATCATCTGGGGAATACCACTGCTTTGATCGCTGCCGAAAAGGCGGGGATCCTCAAACCCGGGGTGCCATTGGTTCACGGACGGTTGCCGGAAGATGCCGCTGAAGTGATTTATCAGCGGGCCGAAGAGCTTAATGTGCCGGTTTATCCCTGCCGGGCAGAGGTGCCTGGTGAATACCGGATAATTGCCGGAGATCAGATCCCGCTGCAGGAATTTGTCTATGACGGTCATGTTATCACTCTGGCACTGCCGGGGCGGATGCAGCGGGAAAACTTCCGTATCGTTTATGAAGCGTTGTCCATCCTTGCTGAAAAGTTTGACTTTGATTTTGAAAAAGCGTTGGAGGCATTGAAACTGGTCCGTTGGCCGGGTAGATTTCAGACGATAGGAGATCGGATCATTCTGGATGGCGGTCATAATCCGGATGGAACAGCAGCTCTTGCCGAAGCGGTTTCTGAACTTTATCCGCAGGAAAAATTTACCACGGTTTATGCGGCTTTTGCTGATAAAAATGCCGGTGAATGTGTGAAAAATCTCGCCGGCTTTACGGAACAGTTTATTTTTACATCCCCGGGAAGTTACAGCCGGGAATCATTTAAAGCGGATGTGTTGTGCGATTTTGCAGAAAAATACAGCATTCCAGCTTCCGGATGCAGTGATCCGCTGGAAGCGGTCGAACAGGCTCTGGCGATCTCTGATCGCCGGGTGATCGTCTCCGGTTCGCTCTATCTTGCCGGTGAGATCCTGCAGAAATATCTGCCTCTTGAAGCGACTTTTGATCTTTGAAATAAAAAATACCGATACCACCTCTTTTTGAATACGGATGTGGTATCGGTAATATTCTGCTCTCTGCTGAATCCCGGATCAGAATTTGACCGGAACCGTGCGGTCAGGAGTGTAAAAGCCGATATTAAGCCGCTGTTCGTTTTTAAACTCACCATCCGGATAGTGGTTGGAGTGAGTTTTGCGTTCATCATCATCCCAGACATATTCACAACCGAAGCAGAAACGGTCTTTGATGCCGATCAGAGAATATGCCATGGAAGCATTGACATACCAGAATTCATCATCTTTGTATTCTTCGACGACGGCGGCAGATTTGGAATCCATGTTGAGCATATGGCCGATGATGATGTTCCAGGGGGCGACTTCCCCCTTGGGATCGACGAAGAACATATAGAAGCGTTCATTTTTTGCTCCCGGAGTCCGGCGGCAGCGGATTTTGAAATCAATCGTGCTGCCGGATTTGGTCGCCTGCCATGTAACTTTGCCGGTGTCGTATTCGGTGTTGAGCGAATGCAGTTCGCCTTTTTCGCCGAGCAATTCTCCCAGCGGTTTTCCGGCATTGGCGTACTCCCGGCAGCGGGCGAACGTACCTTTGAGCAGATTCTGAAGCATTTCCACCCGCCAGCGAAGACGTTCGGGGAAGTATTTGTAGACCTCCGCTTCCGAATGGTATCCGAGCCGGGCATCGGCTTCGCACAATTCAGCAAGGGTGGTGGAATTTGCAATTTCCTGATTGATGATCTCTTCAATGCGGTCGAGCAGCGGAGCGGGATCGGCCGGAGAATCCAGCAGCATATTGCGGAGCAGATAGAACTCCATAATATTGGCTCCGCTTGCCATGTGGATGTTTATTGCCCGGTAGAGCGTGCTGTCCAGACGACGTTCCTTGCGATCGGCAAAGAGCGGTTCGATCTCCTTGAATATCTCCATACCTTTTGCCCAGTTATCGGCCATGCGCCGGGTGAGAATGGTGGTTTCTGCCAGCGTGTGGTTGAACATGGATTCTCCGATGGCATCGCCGGCCGGGAAAAGATCCGGTTTCCAGCTGCGGGG
Source organism: Victivallaceae bacterium (assembly GCA_045648225.1). Taxonomy (GTDB): domain Bacteria; phylum Verrucomicrobiota; class Lentisphaeria; order Victivallales; family Victivallaceae; genus UBA1784. The sequence continues at coordinate 9,629 of JAZRNP010000350.1, forward strand.
CATCTGGCGGCGGGTCAGCTGTAAATGCAGCGGCCAGACTGCACCATCATGCATCGGGCCGTAGTACTGGAACTGGATATCCAGCGGATAGTCGCTGTAACTTTCGGCAAAACGTTTCCAGACTTCGACGATCTTTCCGGCATATTCATTACCCCAGTCGCCGAAAGCCAGATCCAGCAGGAACTCATCTTCGCTCCGGGTGAAATCTTCAAATGCCAGACGGGCTGCGGCCCGGTTCATCAGACCCGGATAATTTCCGAAATACCAGCACTGCACAGCGTGTTTGACACCGAGCTTATACATTTCCCGGTATTTCCGGTAAAGCAACCCGGGAACCGGGATAAACGGTACCGAAGCCATTTCATGTGAACAGCAAACCTGAAGTTTTGCTGCCATTTCACACTTTCCTCTGGCGGCGGCTGCCATGCGGCTGAAGCGGTCGGATGGGCCGACGCAACTCAGCCAGTAATCACCGCCGGTATGGACTTTGCCCAACTGTTTTTTGTTGCAGCCGGATTCAAAGTTGGTCGCCAGAATGACCTTGTCGGTAAGGTTATCCGGGATATTGTAGATCCAGCTGCCGCCCTGCTGGTTGTAGGGCATATAGAGCCAGCTGAGAAGTTCTGCTTCCGGATTGGCATCATGCATACCTTTTTCCATTGGAGTGAGAACTTTGCTGAAAATTTCTCCAACAGAAAGCTGGCATTTGTCGCCGCAGGGATGGGCTTCATTGTTGAAAAATGAGGCGGTGCTCAGGCAGCTGGTCGGGCGTTCACCGTAGGAGATCAGCATCAATCCGCCCAGATTGGCAACCCGGGAAAAGAGTGAATTGGTGCACTCGTAAAGATATTTTTGTGCCGCATCGCTCTTGGGGCAGAAGGTATTTCCGAGATAGCTCTCCGGCCCCTTGAGTTCCGGGAATCCTTCCGGACAGGGGTTGGAATGGTTCCAGGCAAATGGTTCAATGGCAAATACCCAGATTTTAATACCGTAACGGCGGCATTTATCGACCGTTTTCTGCAGTTTGGTGATCCGTTTTTCCGCATCGGCGCAGCGGGGGCGGAAACTGGTGTCGCAGATTTCCCGGAAAGCAATTGTGAGCCACAAGCCGTTGACACCCTCCCGGGCGAGCCGGTTGAGGTAGGCTTCCGGATAATAATCGATCTCATCCATCAGTTCATCCCGGTTGAATGGCGGCCGTTTGATCGGACCGAAGAAACAACGGGAAATCCGGTTTTTCAGCCACGGTTTGCGTTCGGTGGTTCCGGTTTTGAAGATCGGAGCAGGGGAGTTTACCAGCAATTCACCGATGGCATAAATTGCCCGGCGGCATCCTTCGGTGGTGTTGGCTTCGATGCGGATTTTCTCATCAGAGATGATGTAGCGGTAGCTTTCTCCTGCAAGATCGTCGCATTTGGCGATTTCGATGATCTTGCCGTCGGCTTTGAGCATCCCGGCGGAGGAGATGATGTTTGAAAGATCATCGACAGCGGTTTCCAGAAGCTTTTCCGGATCGGGGTAGTTGTTGCAAATTGCCATGCCGCACCGGAAATCCGCTTCTCCGGAGCCGGGGACAATATTCATATCCCAACGGGGGATGAATTCCTGGGGTTGACGCAAAAGTTCCATGAAACGCAGTTCGCCGGTCGGAAACGGCGGCGGTGTCATAAAATCGTAATCCAGCATGAGATATTCTCCGGTTGTTTCAAGTTATGATATTTTGTCTAAATATATATCCGCATAAGCAAAATGCAAGTTTCAATATGGTAAATCAGAACAAATTTATATTGAAAAGTCAGGTTTTGAATGCTATGTTATACCGGAATAACACCAACAGAAATTGGAAATATGTTCATCATCAAACAGACTGCATCAGCGGAAACCAAAGTGAAAAACTCCCGCTTCCTTGCCGAAGTGTTTCCGGTTTATTCTCCGGATGAAGCCAAGGCGGCGTGGCGTTTCCGTAAAGATACCTACGATAATGGCGGGCACATCGTGTACGCTTTTACCATTGGCGATCAGCAGAATGTTTCCGGTTGTTCCGATGACGGAGAACCTTCCGGTACCGCCGGCAAGCCGGTTTTGGCGGTTCTCAAAGGCAGCGGATTGACCAATGCGATGATCACGGTTGCCCGCTGGTTCGGCGGAACCAAACTCGGCACCGGCGGATTGGTTCACGCATACAGTGAAGCCGCCAAAGAGGCTCTCAGTAATGCTGTGATGAGTGAACTTATTCCCATGACGGAAGTTGAAATAGTTCTTCACTATAATTTGTACAATACATTTGTCAGCCGGAGTGCGGCTCTGGGATTTTCTGTGATTTCAGAGGAATTCGGTACCGTTATCACTCTTGCCGGGAGTGTCAGTACCGGCAATTTTCCTGAATTGGAAAAAATAATTCAGGAAATCGGCAACGGCAGAATTTCGCTTACAGTCCGGAAATGAACACCAATCCGGCTGCGACCTCTTCCTGAGTACAGCGTTGTTCCAGCAGTTTGCGGGCCGGATGTTTCCAGATCGCCTGATGGAATTCACGGGGCAGATCGCCCTGGCCGGGAACCAGATGCATATCCCTGAAAAGCGATTCACCCCCGGTGATCCGGGAATCCGACCAGTGGAATCTGCCGATCAGATCAGGATGTTCCAGATATTTCCACAGTGCGGCGAGCCGTTTTTCATCAGTCGGCTCTTCGGCGGCACAGCTGGCGGCGTGACTGCTGTCAAAGGTGAGCTTCACATTGGGGCGTTTTATGTCGTGATAGAGCTGAAACCATTCTTCACTGTGGCAGGCATATACTTGCCGGACAGCAGGGGGTTTGTAAAGCTGGTTTTCCAGACAGACGATCAATCCTTTTTGGGCAAGGTAATCGGCAATTTCCCGCAATGAATCAATGAGTTTACCGTATTCTCCGGTTTTTTCGCCCTGTAAACTCATAATGCCGCAGGGGTGCATCACCACCCGGTCTACCGGATATTTGGCAGCTTCATCGGCGGCACGTTTGACAAATTCCAATCCTTTCTGCCGGATATTTTCATCAGGAGAGGCAAAATTGACCTCCTTGTACGGCAGATGGACTCCGTGGACAAACGGGATGTAACGTTCGTAATTTTCCTTGACATCGTCCCGGGTGATGTGGGTTTCCACTCCGAGGGAATAGCGGGAAAGAAAATCGACTTCGTGAATCGGACGGACCAGCAGCATGATTTACCTCACATATAGATCGGGTTGAGCAAAAAGAGCGGTTCAAATTCGCCTTCGGAATATTTGCGTTTCTGCAATTTCCCCATGCCGCGCACCCGGTAGTATTTGCCGGAGGGCACGGAAAAAGTCTGATCGAAACGGTCGCCGAAACCGGTGAAGCGTTCGACAACTTTGCCGTCGGAAATAACTTCGACAAAATCCATTTCTCCATTGAGATCAAAGGCGAGATGTATTTCATTTTTGCCTTCACCGGGAATTACCTTGAACACCGGCTCGGCGATGAGATTGCCGCACATGGTGTAATAGTTGCCGGAACGGTAGGCCTGAATGATGTCGGAATAATCATTTTTTTCCACCTGCAGGCAATCCTGTACGAATTCGCCCGGGTAGTAATCGTGCCCGCCATCGGTGAAGTGACAGTGAAAATCCGAGCCGCATCGGGTGGATATCCGGGCTCCCTGCATCAACAATTGATCCCATTCGGCTCCGACATCCCAGGTCTGCGGGGCGCGGCGTTCGCCCCGGTCGACACAGGCGAGCACCTTGAAAACAGGAGATTTGGCGATCACCTGCAGATCTTCAAGTGAAACATCCGGCGCATTGGGGTGGTTGAAGATCATAAAGCAGTTGTCATGCCAGTTTTTTTCGACAAAATTTAGCAGCTCCAATGCCTTGTCCGCACCTTCAATGCCGTCGTAACGGCAGAATTTGGCGACCAGTTCGCTGAGCAGTTCAAATTCCCGGTCATCCGGAGTGGTTAGGACCATGGCGTGCCTGGGAACGGGGAATTCGATTTCTCCGGTGCAGAATATCGGCATATCAAATTTTTTCCGGGCCTCGCAAACTTGGGCGTACTGATTTTCCGAACGCCAGAATTGCGGATTGCGGCTGTGTCCGGAAATGGCAATAAAATCACTGAACTCTCTGGAGCGTTCAACGATCTCCTCTACGGCAAGCGTTCCGTCACCGCAGCAGTTGGAGTGCACGTGCAAATCACCTTTTATCCACATAAAAACCTCTGTTATTTGAAATATTTTGCAATTTGTAAATTCTGACTGCGGCAAAGTTCCGCAAAGAGCGAAGCGTAAAACTCCGCCCCGTTAGTCTTGAGATGGCAGTAATCGTTGGCGGTATCTTCAAGTCCGCTGGTTGCCATATGATATTGGTGGATTTCCGGCATTGGCAGGCAACTCAATTTTTCGTAAGCCGCAGAATTCAAATCGACACATTCAACGCCGCATTCAGCAGCGACGGCGAGTGTAGCGGCATTGTATTTGGCAAGGCGGGGCGCAAATTCATGCAACCCGTCCACCGCCCATTCTATCGTGGTCGTCACCAGAGTCGGAGTGGCTCCGATTTCCCGTATACGCTTGATCCAGGTGCGCAAATTATCGGCAAATTCATCGACTTCAGTATGCGCAAGTGGACGGAAGTCTGCTGCGTGTTTGTCGTTGTGGCCGAATTGGATGATAACATGGTCCCCGGCACGCAGTTCGTTCAACAAGCGGTCGAGCCAGCCGGAACACTGATAACTTCTGGTCGAAAATCCGCTTTGAGCGTAATTGTGCACTTTGGCATTATCTTTAAAAAACTGCTGCAGCGACATTCCCCAGCCGGTTCGCGGAGCCCGGTCAGTGGTATTGAACGCCATCGTGGAATCTCCGGCAAGGAAAATGTCAATTCGGGTGTTGTCCATTTTGAAAAGTCCTGTTTGTCAAATATAGTATTTGCGTAAATATACACTCAAAAACGCATACAGGCAATAGCACTTGAAAAAAAATCGGCAATATACTTGAAATTTTTCGCCACCGGGTATATATTAGGTGGAAACACGATATGCGTGCACCCGTAGCTCAGCTGGATAGAGCGTCTGCCTCCGGAGTAGAAGGTCGTGGGTTCGAATCCCGCCGGGTGTACCATTTTTTTGTCTTTTCAATAATCGTAAGCAATCCCGTAAAAAGCAAATCCTGACTTTGACAAACAGCTTTGTCCGTCAGGATTTTTTCTTTTCACTCAATATTTTTTGCGATACAAAAAATGGGATTGCTTACTTGGTT
>JAZRNP010000351.1:0-3404 GCA_045648225.1 Victivallaceae bacterium
GTCCGTGTATATTTGCACGGCACATTTCGATATGTGTTTTTTGCAGCGTCGTCGTAAACGCAGGAATGGGCACTTCTTCGGAATGTGCCTCTTTTTTGTGTTTTGAAAAAAAGAAAGGAGAAGTGCCTATGGCAATAGAACGGTAACAATAATACAATAAAAATCTAATCAAACACAAGTAATTAAAAAAGGAAAACCTACTATGGCTATGAGTAATCTTGAACGTCGTCAACGCAATATAAAAATTTTGAAAGATTTTTTTGCATTTAAGATCAACATTTTTCCAATTATCGTAAAAATTCTCTTTGCTCTGGTCACCATCGGTTTATTTATCGGTGGAATGATGATGTCTTTAAATGCCGCCCAGGACAAAAATACCAATTTAATTCTGCTGGGGCTCGGAATTGCCTTTTTAGGACCGATTCTGCTGCACATTGCCATTGAGTGGATGCTGCTGCTGTATTCGATTCTGGATATGCTGCGTGAGATCCGAAACAATATCTTTGAGATCCGCGATGCGTTGAAAACTGACAAAGAATAAGCGTCTTTCTTGCTATCAGGAGGTATCGGTCGCGATACCTCCTTTTTTATTATCTATAAAACAATTGTCGGCGGTGCGACTGTTTTCGGGGCGTCTTTTATTTCTGCGGAATTCACAGACATTTACTTTAAGGTAAAAATTGTTCTCTATTTTTATTTTTTTGCTTTCGGAGATGTTTTCCGGAGAAACGCATAGTTCCGCAAAATTGAATTGTCGGCAACCGTTTTGAGTTTGAGAGATTTATTCCGAAGAATTAAAATACTCTCTACCATTTTATTCCGCTATGAAGCATTGTTCCATTATCATTCCACAATATGAAGCACTCCGCTTACGCTCCCTATGATGTGAGAAATGAAAAATGAGAGTTTGCCCGTTTGCAATACGGCATTATCCATATTATATTATAATTGGAAAGGATAATTCTCATGGAAAATCCTCTGATAAACTGGTTGATTTCTCGGCTGCATTCGCTGTAGAAATATTAAATCCGGTTAAGTCAGCACGAAACAATTATTTACAATCAAACGGCAGCAAGGAGTAATAAAAATGACATCTGTATTCAGTCAATCTCTCCAGCTTTATTACAGCAGACTTGCTTTGGAACATTTTGCGGCAAGGGAAACTGCCTTAGATGCATTGAAAACCAAAGAAGATGCTCTTGCCTATATTGAGTCCGTACAGGAAAAAACGGCAAAGGCTTTCTATCTTCCCCAAAAGAAAACTACCGTTCCGGATGCGCAAATAATCGGAAAACTTCCTTTTGCATGGGGAAATATTGAAAAGATCGTTTATCAGGTTCCTGAAAACGGTCCTGTTTCCGCAAATCTCTATCTTCCGTTTCCGAATGGGAAAAAATTCCCCGCTGCACTTGTGTTGTGCGGTCACAGCGATATCGGGAAAGCTTGTCCGGCCTATCAAATGCTGGCAATGCTGCTTGCGAAAACAGGTTTTGCCGTAATGGTGATCGATCCGATCGGTCAGGGCGACCGGCGGCAATTCGGTCCCGGCTTCAAAGGCTACTGCTGGGATGAACACTGTTATATCGGCAGACGGCTCTTCCCTCTCGGTGATTGGACTGGTGCCCGGATGGCTCAGGATGCAGTTTCCGCAATAGACTATCTGACCTCCCGTCCGGAGATTGATATATCCACACTCGGTGTTGCGGGAAATTCCGGCGGAGGAACGGCGACAACGTTTCTTACATCCATTGAGAAGCGCATCACGATCGCAGCTCCGATGTGTTATGTCACTTCATGGGAAAACAATATTTGCAATGAGCGTCCGACAGATAATGAACAGATCCCCCCGCACGCATTGGCACAGAATCTTGATATCGTTGATTTTTTGATTGCCCGTGCGCCTGTTCCTGTTCTGATTGGCGGGAAGAAAAATGATTTCTTTGATTCGCGCGGTACAGAAAAAGCATTTGCCGAACTCAAAAAAATCTATTCACTTCTTGGGAAAGCGGATTCAGCGGAACTTTTCATAGATGATGGGAACCATGGTTTATCGTTTGCGCTCCGGACGAAATGCTGTGAATTTTTTGCACGCCATGCCGGGTTGCCGGTTCCGGAAATTACAGCGGATCCGGATCCGTTTTCGCAAGAAGAACTTTCCTGCGGAAAACTTGAAACCACGCTTTCTCCACATATATGCCGTGCGCTCGAAATGTGTCCGGAAAAAAATGGAGATCTGGCGGAAGAACTTCATCTTGCGCTGCCGGTTCCGATTCCAAAATACTACGTTTTGCGCGAAATCCACATGGGAGAAACATACTTTTCCCGTTTCGGTCTTCCGGAAAATGATCTTGTGATGAGTGTCCTCTACAAGAAGGATGTATGCACATGGTATCATCTGCCGGAAAAAGAGGAGAAAGCGATTCTTTATGTTGCAGACACCGATGCGAAAGATGAACTTCTTTCATATCCAAACGGTATTTGGGGTATTGATCTGTGCGGAGTCGGCGAGATGACTCCGACCTCCTGCTACCAGGGGGAGCTTGCAGAGATGTTTACGCTCAATGGGAGCGATTATCATTATTCCGCACTTGGACTTCAGCTGGATCGGCCGATGCTTGGTCTCAAGGTGCAGAATCTTCTGAAAGCAGTCTCTCTGCTTGCAACATTCACGAAACAAATCAGCATCATTGCGTGCGGAAATGCGTGTGTCCCCGCAATGCTTGCCAAGAGACTGGATTCGAGAATTACAGATATAGAACTTCTTGATCCGCCTCAAAGCTGGCGTGAGAGTGTCCTTGAGGAAATGCCGCAGCTCCCGCAGTCTGCGATGTTGTTTGGTTCGATCGGAAAATTTGATTGGAAAGAGTGACCGGTTTTGCTGTAAAAAGCAGACCGGCTCATGCCTCCGTTTTGAGCTTATTGGAAAGTTTGCAGCAAACTTGCGGCTCTTATTTCTTCAGAAAATTCCGACATTTACTTTGAGGTGAAAGCCGTTCTCTCTTTTGATTTTTATGCTTTCGGAGATGTTTTCCGAGGAAACGGCATAGTTCAGCAATATTGCATTGCTGACAACCGTTTTGAGCTTGAGAGAACTATTCCGAAGAATTAAAACACCCTCCACCAATAAATAAAAACAGGAATTGCTTTTTATTCAAAAAGCAATTCCTGTAACAGTTTTTATCTGCGCTGAAATTATTTTTCAGAACGGATAGCCGCCTGAGCCGCAGCGAGACGGGCGATGGGCACCCGGAACGGACTGCAGGAAACGTAGTTCAAACCGACTTCATGGCAGAAAGCGATGGTACGGGGTTCACCGCCGTGTTCACCGCAGATACCCAAGGTGATATCCTTGCGGGTCGAACGACCCTTGCCGACTGCAATACGGACCAATTCACCGACACCCT
>JAZRNP010000352.1:0-3241 GCA_045648225.1 Victivallaceae bacterium
ATGGCTACGATCCGACTTGGTGACGATCCAGCAGTTCGCCGGGAAGACCGAGCAGTCTGCCGACCTGACGGACTTCATCTTTGAAGAGCCGTTCCACCGGTTCGACCAGTTTGAATTTGAGATTTTCCGGCAATCCGCCGACGTTGTGGTGGCTTTTGATGATGCCTTTGGGATCGCCGTCGAGCGGGATGCTTTCGAGGATGTCAGGATAGATGGTTCCCTGACCGAGGAATTCCGCACCGGTTTTGGCGGCGGCTTCGGCGAAAACGTCGATGAATTCTTTACCGATGATCTTGCGTTTCTGCTCCGGATCGGCAACACCTTTGAGTTTGTCGAGGAAGCGGTCGGAAGCATCGACGTAGCAGAGATTCATCTTGAAGTTTCTGGCAAAAATCTCCTGAACCATTTCCGCTTCATTTTTGCGGAGCAGGCCATGGTTGACAAAGACGCAGGTGAGCTGATCACCGATCGCTTTGTGCAGCAGGGCTGCGACCACAGAGGAATCGACGCCGCCGGAAAGTCCCAGCACCACTTTGCCGTTACCGACCTGAGCGCGGATGTCGGCGATGGCTTCGTCGATAAAGTTTTCCATTTTCCAGCTGCCGGAGCAGTTGCACTGATTCTTGCAGAAATCGACTGCCTTTTCAACATCGGCATTTCCGTCACAGAGATTCAGTACCGGCAGATTGAGTGCGGCAAATTTTTCCAGAGCCTCCGGCCGGGCGGGGACGCCCTCATCGGCGCAGATGATCAAGCCGCAGGGATTTTCCTGACTTACCCGTTCCGCACTGACAGTGTATGGCATTACCATGGTGTAGATGTTGCGGTCACGGATCGCTCGTGCGAATTTCTGGATATCGGAATATCCGAAATTCAGCAGCACAACGGTTTCGAGAGTTTTTTTCATGATCTTCTTCCCAAAAGTTTTTGGAATTGTTTTTCTCAAAAAATACACCAAAAACAGCAAATTTTCAAGTCGGCTCCGGCTCCGGAAATAAATTTTTTGTAAAAAAAACGGAGATACCTTGAATAATGTACATTGCTATGGTATATTACCGGATAATTATTTTAATATTATGAAAGGAGATTTTTGGGTCATGAACAAGTGGGGTTTTGCTGTTTCCGGGTGTGTCGCCGGTGCGGCAGTCGCGGTTGCTGCGGTTCTGTTTTCCGGCAGAATGTGTGAACAGAAAAATGTTGAAGTTCAGGGGGAATCCTCTGTTCCGGCAGCCAAAAAAGAGATCATCGGTTTCGGTTATATCCGCGGCAGTTCACAGTATGCACTCAAAAACAAATATGCTTCTTTTGTTTCCAAAGTTCACATCTACGCTTACAACCGGGTGAAAAAAGGTGATTGCATTCTGGAATACGACGACTACGATCTGCGGGTGAAAATCGCTGACACCGAGAATGATATTGCTGCATTGAAAAAAGAGATCGCCTTGCAGGAGACCAAACTGGCATTGGTAAAGCTGGACCCGCTTCCCTCTGATTACCGTAACATCAACTGGAAAACCTCCCGGGCCAAAGAATTGATGGAACGTACTGAAAATGAGTGGATGGTCTATCGCCGTCTCTACCGCAACAAAAGTGTTTCCGATCTGGATATGCGCAGTAAAAAGCAGGCTTTTCATGATGCCCAGGCTGCTTATCAGATCACCATCAGCGATCGGGAAAAGGTCGGCAAAGGATTGAGCAAACTTTATGTGCAGCAGGCAGAGCAGCAGCTGGATTTGCTGAAAACCAAACTCGCCGGACTTGAACGGGATCTGGAGCTGCTCAACGAACAGCGAAAATATTACAAGATCATCGCTCCGCATGATGGTTTGATCCGAACCCACTCCGATACCGTCGGAGCGTGGAATGCCGCCGCCACTGAAGCGGCCTGTCTTCACAAAGAAGCACATTACAAACTTTATGCCTACTTCGCAGAAGAGGATATGCCCTACATCAAAGATGGTATGACGGCGCGTTTCTTCAGCCACGATAACGGCAAGTGGTACGAAGCAAAATCTTTTGAGTTGACCCGCAGCCGGACGGCGGTCGGTGATGGGATCTTCCACCTGGTCAAATTCCGGGTGACCTCTGATATTGCCAAGGATATCCGTTGCGGTAAAGATGGCAAGATCCGGATCGAGGGTGCAGTCACCGTCAAATTTGAAATCTGATTCTTTGCAAAAGAAAAAAGCTGCGGCAAAAGTTGCCGCAGCTTTTTTGTATCAGTTTGAAAAAATCAAAAACCGTTTGCTTTGAGCAGGGCACCGGCTTCGGTGAAGTTGCGCTTGACGTGGTCGGCGTGATGAGCATCGGCGTTAACGATGACCGGGATCTTGCGCTCAGCTGCAAGGCGCAGGATTTCCGGGCCGGGGTAGGGGGATGCGCAGGGTTTGAACCAGCCGGAGGTGTTGAGTTCGATGGCACCGCCATGCTGCTGCAGAATATCCAGCACTCTTGCGGCATGGGAGAGATATGCCTGATCGTCGATCAGAGCGAATTTTTTTGGCAGATCGAGGTGTCCGAGAAAAAGGAACTCTTTTCTGGCAGCGGCACCTTCCATTTTTTTCCAGTACATTTCGCAGATGGCGTTGCGTTCTTCCATGGAAAGCGGTTCCCAGTCCGAAGCGTCATGATCTACAGGGAAAGTTCCGCAGCAGTGGACTGAACCGATGAGATAGTCCAGCGGATATTTGCTCAGATCCACAATGATTTCGTCCATATTTTCAAAGAAAAAGTCAACTTCCAGACCGATTTTGATTGTGAAGTTTTCATCATCGAGTTCAGCTTTGAGTTTCTGGAGGGTGCTGACATATTCGGCTAGCCGGTCATGTTTCATCCGCCATGTTTCGGTGCCGGTGCCTTCGTAGGCTGGCATGACCCAGTGGTCGGACATTCCGAAAACATTCAAACCGGCAGCTTTGGCGGCACGGCACATCTCCTCAAGAGTTGATGCTCCATCGCTGAAATTGCTGTGATTATGCATGGAATAATTCAATCCCGGGCCGGGAAAATCGAACTTCATCATAATAGGGTCCTCAGATTAATTGATTGAGATTCGGGAGTAATATAGCAGAAAAAAGCGGTTTTTCAAGAAAACGGCCCGGATAAAAAGCAAATGAAGCTCATTCGCCTGGTTCTTTCGCATAAAAAAGTGAAAATTTTTTATTTGAGCTATTGACAAGTGTCGGTTGCGGGGGTATATTAGGTGATGTTGCAACGCTCCGGCATAGCTCAATGGTAGAGT
>JAZRNP010000353.1:0-5790 GCA_045648225.1 Victivallaceae bacterium
ATTGCCGCCTTTGCCGCTGCTGTTGGAAAAGATGTGCCGCCGTCAAAGTATGAAAGTCTGACTCCGGCGGAAAATAAGCTGATGGGGTATTTCCTTGCCATGGAAAGTTCCGTGCAGGATGAGGAACTTTCCAAGTTGACGCTCCGGGCAACCGAAGAAGTGAAAAAACGCCGCAGCAATCTGTTTTGAAAAAAATATTTGGATAATAACAAGTCTACTTAATCAATGGAGGTAAATCATGTATATCGGAAGAATCGTCGCATTCGGAATGACTAAAGACGGCCGCCCCTGCGCCATGTACCGGGTCTCATCCCGTTCGTTCCCCAACCGCCGCGCGGTTGAAAACAACGGCAACATCGCCATCATCCCCAGAGAAGGTGCTGAAGGCGACCTCGCCAAGAACCCCTATATCAGCTACAACTGCTTGCGTATTGCCGGTGAATGGGCCATCGCAACCAACGGTTCCCAGACTGACCCCATCACCGAAAAAATTGCCGCCGGTATGCCGGTGCGTGATGCCATTACCATGTGTCTTCTGGCGATGGATTATGAAAAAGATTCCCTCGATACTCCCCGTGTGGTTGCCGTTGCCGGACGTGAATCCAAACTCGGTTATCTCGGCATTGTCCGCAAGGATGCGGTGATGGTCCGGGAATTCAAACTGGAACCCGGTGTCGCCCGTTACATCTCCACCTACGAATGCAACGCTCCCTGCGATACCAATGTCGATACCAACTTTGATGCCGCCTGCGAAAACTGCGCGGTCAAATATGTGGTCGACGGCGGTGTGTTCGCCGGTTTTGAAAATCCGGTGACCAGTGCGGCTGCGCTCGCTACGGAAGATGGTTTTGCGCTTTCCACTTTTATCTGCTGAGAGTTTCAGCATAGACGTTGACCATGGACAGGATCGTTGCTGTTGAAATAACTCCGGAGGGTGCGGAGCTCTTTTGCCGCACTGCTCCAGGCAGCGTATCCTGTCAGAAAGAAAGTTTTTCGCCCTGGCTTCTGGCTGAACCGGCAATCCCGGTTCCCGAAGGAGTCCGGGCGATTCCGCTTTCCGGCAGTGGATCATTAGCCAGCCGCTGGGAGTTTTCCACGTTGGAATTGTATGAAAATCTGCTGCCGGAACTGAAAAAAACTCCCGGAGTGATGACGGTTCGGGATTTGAGCTGTCAGTTTTTGAGTATATCCGGGATGCGATTATTTTCCGGGATGGATTTCGGTGAACTCAAGCGGATGCAGTTTGCCGTGATTCCCGGAGCTGATGGAAAAAGTCTCGCTGCGATCGAAGTCGGCGGCAAAGATGGTTACACCGCCAGATTTGATTTGGAAAACTGTTCCTCTGAGGCGGAGATCATCGCCGCTTTTGATCGGGCAGTAAAAGAGTTTGATCCGGATGTGCTGGAGGGATTCAACATTTTCCGGGAAGATCTGCCGCTTTTGGAAAAGCGTGCAAAAAAATATAAATATACCTTCAGCTGCGGCAGAGACAGTGGATCATTCAATTCCAGAAAGAGCCGTTTCGCCGTTGCGGAAAAACAGATAAGTTTCAACCGCTATTCCCTCTTTGGCAGACATCTTGCCGATCTTTACCATCTGTTGCTCTTTTACGATGCGGTTCATCGGGATTTTGACAGTTTTGAATTGCCGTTTTTGCGGGAATATTTTAAAATTCCGGATTCAGCATCTATGGTGAAAGCGGTTGAAATTCTTTGTGATATGCTGCTTCCGGCATATTTTTACAAGTGCAGCAGTTTGCCGCTGGTGCTGCAGGATTGCATTTTAAAAGGCAGCGGAGCGGCATTGGATTCTCTTTTTATTGCAGAATATCAGCGTGCCGGATATGCCGTACCCTATCCGGAAAGTTCCCGCTTTTTTACCGGAGCTCTCACCCGGGCCGGTGAAGCCGGGGTCTATCGCAATGTCCGGCATTGTGACGTGCGCTCACTCTATCCCTCGGTACTGATTTATCTCGGTAAAGCCCCGGTGCGGGATGAATTGGGTGTGTTCACCGGGTTGTTGAAAAAGTTGCGGGAATTCCGGCTTGCCGCAAAAGATAAGGCAAAGTCTGCATCCGGCAGTGAAAAACAGCGTTATACCGCACTGCAGAACAGTTTCAAAATATTGATAAATTCCTTTTACGGATATTTGGGATTTGCACAGGGGTGTTTCAACGATTACACTCTGGCGGAAACGGTGACTGCCACCGGACGGGAACTGCTGACCCGGCTGGCAGAAAAACTGGAATTTCTGGGCGGCAGGATCATCGAGATGGATACTGACGGTATCTATTTTACCATGCCGGAAAATCCGGTTGCAGACTTCGATTTACAGATAAGTTCTGTCTTGCCGGATGGAATCGAACTGGAATTTGATGCTGAATACCCGGCGATGTATTGTTATAAATCCAAAAATTATGCCTTGCTGGACGGCAATGGTGATATTTCTGTTTCCGGAGCTGCGTTGAAGTCCCGGGCATTGGAAGGTTTTCAGCGGGATTTTATCCGGTGCGTGCTGCGTGCCAAACTTCTGGGTGCTCCGGAGATCATGGATGAAGGCTACGCTGAATTGAAAAATGCCATCAGCAACCGCACTATTGATCTTGCCAAACTTGCAAAAAGTGAAGTTTTGAGTGATTCTCCGGAGAACTACAAGCGTAAGCAATCCACCCCCGGTGCCCGCCGTTCTGCTGCCTACGAATTGGCACTGGCTTCCGGGAAGAACTTCCGCACCGGAGACAAGGTGGAGTTTTATATGATCGGCGAAAAAGCGAAAGTTCCGGTGGTCGGAAATTCAAAACTGCTGAGTGATGCAGATCCGGCATTACGGGATGAAAATACGGCATATTATCTTGCCAAACTTGATGAATTATACAAACAATTTAAATAGTGGAGATAAAAAATGGCTGAAGTACATGAATTTTTGAAGATCGTGGAAAAATATTCTGCCGAACTGGATGCGTTGAGCACGGAGGTTTGGAAAAATCCGGAGTTGGCGTTCAAAGAATTTCTGGCGTGCAAACTTCAGTGTGAACTTCTGAAAAAGTTCGGCTTTGAAGTTACGGAAAATTACTGCGATTATGAAACCGCCTACCGCTGCGAATACGGCAGTGGAGCTCCGGCGTTTGCCATTACTGCCGAATATGACGCTCTTCCCGGCATCGGCCATGGTTGCGGCCACAACCTCATCTGCGCTACCGCAGTCGGAGCATTCCTTGCTCTGGTCGATTATATGAAAGCCAACAATATTCCCGGTAAAGTCATTTTGTTCGGAACTCCCGCCGAAGAAAGCGGCAGCGGCAAGGTGAGAATCGTCAATTCCGGTGCATTTGACGGCGTTGATGCTGCCATGATGGTGCATCCCTCCTGGCGCACCTGTTTGGATACCGGATGTTTGAGCATCACTCGGTTTGATGTGGTTTTCAAAGGCAAAGCGGCTCACGCCAGCGGCTCGCCGCATCTCGGGATCAATGCTCTGGATGCGGTTCAGCTGACCTTTGCCGGGGTCAATGCGTGGCGTCAGCAGCTTCCGGAAAGTTCCCGCATTCACGGTATCGTTACTGAAGGCGGCCTGAAACCCAATATCACCCCCGACCGTGCCGGATGCTGTTTCTTCGTCCGTTCCGCCACGGAAGATTGGCAGGAAAAGATGAATGCGCGTTTCATTGATATCGTCAAAGGTGCGGCTCTGATGACCGGTGCGGAATATGAGCTCGGAACGGTCAATTCCGGAACCAAGGCACGTAAACCCTCTGCGCTGATGAATCAGGTCTGGATGGAAAGTATCGGTGAATTGGGCAGCCCGGTAGATTTGAGTTTCGGTCCCGGCCGCGGTTCGTCTGACTTCGGCAACGTTTCGCAGGCGGTTCCGGCGATCCATCCCTACATCGGAATTTCGGAAGATCATACCGAAATCGCCGGACACTCTGCCGCCCTTTGCGAAGCCGCTGGCAAACCTTATGCTTTGAGCCAGATGCACAAGGCTGCTGCGGCGATGGCGGTGGTCGGTTTGAAAGTCCTGACCGATGCAGAATATCGCGCACAGCTGAAAGTTGAATTCAGTAAATAATGGTAATTTTGTGAAAACGTATTCAAAGATACTTTATCCGGTTGTCTCCGCTCTGTCATTGGCAGCGGCAGTTGCAGCTCTGGTTGATACCCTGACGGTATTGACCGGCGCCAATGAATTGGTGAATCCGCTGAAGTATCAGGTGATACGCTTCAATAACTCTTCTTTTCATTATATCATTGCCGGATTTTCCGGTATTGCCGCATTGAGCATTGCCCTGCGTAACCGTGAAATACGGGAGATGGAAAGATTTTTGCGCCCGGCAATGCTGTTGTGGTTTATTCCTGTAAATGCTTTCCCGGGAATCTTGCTGGCAGCAGCTGTTATCGGTCTGGTTGTGTTCCAAATTGCGGGGTGCTGGAAAAAGCCGTTGCCGGAACTTCCGGAAAAATATGGCATTCTGATTGCAGCTGCCGGTGGAGCAGCGGTGGTTGTGTGGGGGTATTATCTTCAGAGCCGGGCATTTGATTCACTGCACTTTATCTGGGGAGACTGGAACCAGTACGTTGAGCACTATTCGCATCTTTTGAGCGGCCGGGCAAATTTTGTTCAATGGTGTTCCGGAGCAGGGCATTGGAATCTTGGCGTCAATCTGATAATGAGTGCGGCGTTAAAGGCGTGGTACGCTCCGGATACGGTCTTTATCATCAATGCGTTATGTGTCGCTTCGGTCGTGCCGCTGGGATATTGGCTGAGTTGCAAATGTGCATTGAGCCGTTGGATGAGTGTGGTGATTCTGGTATTGACCATATTCAATCCGGTGTTGAGCAATCAATATCTGTCATTCATTTACGGTTTCCATCCGATTGTGTTTTTTGTTCCGCTGCTGCTGGGATTTTTCATCGCCCGGGAATACCGGTGCCGTTGGGCGATGGCGGTGCTGTTGGTATTGTCGCTTCTGGTACAGGAGACGGTGTGTATTTTCTGGGCAGGGTATGCTATATATTTGCTGTGCTGCAAACGCTGGAAAAGCGGTATGGCACTCTTTGCAGCAATGGTCGGATTATTTTTCTTTTTCAGTAAAGTGGTGATTCCGGCAGCTCATTCGGTTGCGGAATACAGCCAGATGTTTCACTATGCGCAGTTGGGCAGCAGCATGGGAGAGGTTCTGCTTTCGCCTTTGACCCGTCCGGGAGCATTTTTCGGCACGTTGTTTGAACGGAGTTCAATCTGCTTTATGCTGGCCGTTTTTGTTCCGTTTTTATTCGGAATTGTTTTCAAGCCGCTGCTGCTGATAACGCTGCTGCCGATCTTTGCCGGAGTGATTCTGCAAGCTTCTCCGGAGGTGAAAAGCGTAATGCTTCAGTACGGATTGGAGTGCACAATTTTTTCTCTTATTGTAATGCTCATCAATTTGAAAATGGTCTATCCTGAAATACGCCGTCCGGCAGTGTGTTCAGTGCTGATAACCACGTTTTTGTGCGGTTGGCTGCTGGGAATGATCCCCGGAGGCCGTGGCCCGTTGAAAAAGATTCTGGCCCGACCGTCCGGAATTGCCATGGTCGATTTCCTTGATCAGGCAGCCGGAGATGCCGGGAGGATAATCGCTACCGGCCGGATTCGCGGTCAATTTCAATTTTCCCGGGAAAGTGTATCGCTCAAAAGCAGTTATCGTCCCGGAGATGCAATTATCCTTGACCTGCATGATAACGGAATTGAAAATGGCGGAGAGGTCGCCGCATTCCGGAGGAAACTTGCTGCTGATAAAAAAGTGGTTCCGGT
>JAZRNP010000354.1:0-2363 GCA_045648225.1 Victivallaceae bacterium
TGCATAAAATATGAATCCCATTTTTCCACATAGTGCCACTCGTTAAGATGCAGTTCGGTGTCGGTGAACCCGTAGGAATCAAGCAGTTTCCGGGCAGTAAAAGGTTCCTCATTGATGCCGAAGGGATTTTTCTTGCTGCCGTAGCTGTGCCATGAGAAAAAGTCCAGCGGCACGTTGTGGTCGCGGCATCCGGCGAGGAATTTGTCGATGAACTGATTGTCTCCGGCACCGAAGGTCGGATTTATCTTCCAGAATGCGGCACCGCCGACCTTAAGTTCCGGAAATTCCGCTTTGATGGCGGAAACTGAAATGCGGTAGAGTTCAAAAAATTCTTCCGCAGTACCATTCCACATCAAAGAGGGTTTGGGGGCAAAACAGCGGCTGTCATCCGGTTCGTTCCAGATTTCCCAGTATTTGATATTGGCGTGCATACCGTTTGCCCAGCCTTCGTTGTAGTGGCGGATGATATGCAGACAGAT
This sequence comes from Victivallaceae bacterium, assembly GCA_045648225.1. Taxonomy (GTDB): domain Bacteria; phylum Verrucomicrobiota; class Lentisphaeria; order Victivallales; family Victivallaceae; genus UBA1784. The sequence continues at coordinate 480 of JAZRNP010000354.1, forward strand.
ATTTGTCCACTTTTCAAAATCTTTGGGCGGGAAAGCGTAATAATGCGGTTCGCAATGTTCGATAGAGGTTCCCAGACGGTACATGATTTCGGTGCCGTCTTCGACCATGCGCCGGATGTATTCATCGGTCTGATCGAAGTAGTAGTTGTCCGGATCTTCCGGGTCGGCGTTCCAGTTACCGAATATATGCTGAACATCGACCAGCCGCATTCCGCCGTGGGTGCAGGGGGCATCGTGGAGCCGGGTGAGCGGAATTTCCAGTTTATTGAAGTCTGCCCGCTGGACGGGGTCTTCCGGTTTGATGCAGGGACCGAGATTTCCACCGTTGAGGGGACGGATCTTTCCGATAACATTGGAGTAGTCAATGGTGATTACAGAGGTCATTTTATTTTACTTTCAATATGATTGATTCGCAGGGGCGAATGGTGATTTTGCTGTTGCGTTTATATTTCCATGCACTGTCAAAGAAGTCGGTTATCTCTCCGTTGCCGGGAAGTGCAAGCTCCATGGATGCCGGATTTTTGGAAGAAAGATTGACCGCCATCAAGCAGCCTTCCTGACCGTTGCTGTAATATTGATACAGGATGTCGCTGTCAGCTTTAAGAGAGAGTTTCACCTCTTTTGCTTCGCAGAGGAAGGGGAAAAGTTTTATCGCATGATTGCTGATCAGACGCACTGTTGACTGGGCATACGGATGGGTGGTCAGCGTTTGGAGATTGTTGGAGTAATAGGTGAAAAACCATACACTCCGGCTGCCGTTGATAAAATTGGTGACAAAACTGCCGTACATATTTTCATGGGTGGGAAACTCCGTGGTGCCGAATTGGAAGTTTTGCAGATAGGCGGCAAACGGGGCATCGGGTTTGTGTTTCAGCATCTCTGAATTGTAAACCTGCCAATATTTCAAATCCGAATGGGGGAATGGATAGAAATCATAGGAGGCGATGTCGGTGTATTTGAGATAATCTTTGAAAGTGTGCCGGACACAGAGATTGATATTCACCGGATGGTTTTTATCCACAGCTTTTATTGCGTTGTAGAGTTTGCCGATGGCTTCCGGTGGACAGCGGCGGGGTTCCGGTTCATCGTAGGTGTAAGCAAATAAAGCGGGGTGAGATTTGATGTTTTCATAAACTTTGGCGGCAAGTTCCGGGTCAGGAACGCCTTTGCGGGCATAGCCGCTGCCCATGTGGGTCGAAACTCTGGCATACATCTGGTTTTTCAGACAGAAATCCAGCTGTTTTGAATAGCTTTCGGTGAAAAACTTGACCGCCTGCGGCAGAAACTGCGCCCGCGGCAGTCTGTCGTAATGGGGAAAACCGCTGTTGGCAATGACCGACAAAGTATTGATGCCGAAGTGTTTCCGGGCAAGCAGTATGAGTTTTTCCACATCGGGATAAACGGTCAGATCCGGAGAGATAAAGGTGTAGGGAAAACCGCTGAGATTGATCCACAGAAATGGTTTGCCGTTGACATACAATCCCCGTTTGCCGGATTTTCCGGTCACGGTTTTGATGGCGGCAGGTTTTTCCAGTTTGACCGACAGATGACGGTAGATGAATTTTTCTGCAGAACAGAGGATTTTGCCATCCTTTTCTGCGGAAACGGTCAGGCGATATTTGCCTTCGGGCAGATCGAGTACGGGAAAGTCAAAAGCGACTTTTGCGGCGGCATTACGGGAATCCTGCAAAAAAATTTTTCCGTTGCGTTCCAGTTTAATGGAGACTTTTGCCCCGGAAGGAACCAATTCATTGCAGATGACAACCAGCGGATTATCCTTTACGGTGATTTCGCGCCAGGCTATATGCTTGCGTTTTTTTCCTTCAACGGTGTACTGATAGGCTTCTTGAGTTTTCATGTCAGTAAAGAAGTCGGAGGCCAAGC
>JAZRNP010000355.1:0-28555 GCA_045648225.1 Victivallaceae bacterium
GACATCGCTACGACCCCACTTCTGGCTGCCGCCGTTCTTTCCAAGCATTCCGAGAGCAACGATATTGGCAGTACTGCCGATCATAGTAATATTACCACCGAAACAGGCACCGAACAGCAATGCCCACCACAACGGCATATCTTTAATGCTGACACCAAGCTGTTCAATAACCGGACAGAAGGCCGCAACAAAGATAACGTTATCAACAAAGGCTGAACCAATAGCTGAAACAGAGAAAATAAAGGGCACCAGAGTGGTGATTTCCGTACCGGCAATACCGGAGAAAAATTTCGCCATGACCTGGTCAACACCGGTGAATTCCAGAGTTCCGGCGATGGCAAAGAGCAGCATAAAGAAGATCAGGGTCCACCAGTCGACCTCTTTTTCCACATAGTGGCGGGCACGACCGGGTTTGCAGATCATCACGATACCGGAGCAAACCAGAGGAGCAACCAGCAGAACGCTGTTGGGGCTGAGGTTGAAAGTATCTTCCAACTGATGGTGAGAAGCAATTGCACAAGTGGTGAAAATGAGCAGAGTCAAACCGGCTTTGTAGGGAACTTTGACCGTGGGAGCCAGAGTCAATCCCTGCGCCAGACGCTGCTGCAGACGAATGTCGAATTCTTTGAGATCTTTACGGTACCAGAACATGGTCAGGGAGGTCACCACCGCCAATGCAACCAACATCATCGGGAATGCCCAGAGCATAAAGTCACCGAAAGTCAGCATCGCTTTGGTACCGATGTAGATACCGACCGGGTTCCCCATCATGGTACCGGCACTGCCGACATTGGTGCAAAGCACGGAGATCAGGATATACGGAGTCGGATTGAGTTTGAGCCGGTCGCAAACCTGAAAGATCAGAGTACTCACAAAGATGATACTGGTAACTTCATCAACCGCACAGGCAAGCAGCGAAGAAGCCACCGCAGTTACGGCGATAAACTTTTTACCGGTCAGATTGGGCATGGCGACGATCAGCTGGACGATCCAGGTAAAGAATCCCAGATCGCGCAATGCGCCGACAACGATCATCATACCGACCAGAAACAGGATCACTTCCAGAGAACTGGATTCAACGAACTGGGCAATATTCAAGCTGTTGCTGAAAATCAGAACCGCAATTCCGAGAAAGGCGATCGCCAGACGGAATGTCCAGAAGAACAGAGTTCCGAAAATAATCGCAATGAACACCGCACAAGCCAGCGACTGCTTGAAATCGAGTGCTCCACTGTACACACCGCCGAAGCCGACGCAGCAGGCGGCAGCAATCATAACGCCGAAACGCCACAACATTCCGGTCAGCGGCATTTTTACTGTTGAGTTTTCACTTTCCATTTTCTAAAATCCCCCGGACAATTATTCCCAGAACAATCTGGCACAAAATGATTTCAATTCAACCACACCCGCATACTTACCGTCACGGGTGATCATCAGCTGGGAAACTTTATCCACCAGGAAAAGTTTGGCAAGCTGCACCGCAGGCACATCCGCTTCAACAGTGATAAAATCTTCACGCATAACGTCAGCGACCTTGTTTTCTTCAGCAGTTTTCAGCATTTCAGCAAAAGGCTGGAACTGATAGATGGGAGTGAGATTCTCCATCCACAGCAGATGCTTGGGCAAACTGTAGCGGAGCAGATCGGAAAGCGACAGAACGCCACGGAGATCTCCGCTGTTGTCCAGTACCGGCAGCTCTTCGCTCTGGGTGGTGGCAAAAGTGCGGATGGCATGACCGAGAGTGTCAGTTTCCTGCAGAACAGCCGGAGGAGTGGACATCACATCGGCAGCCTTGAGGTAACTCGGCATATCATCTTCGCCTTCGGCACCGCTCAATGCGGCAAAGAAACTCTCGGCATCCGCAATGGCGGCGAGTTTTTCCAGACGTCCGTGATCGGCAAAGACCGAGCAGAGTGCAGCCAGCACCTGCAGATGCAGATTGGGTTCATCCTGCGGAGTGAGCACGAGCACAGTCATAATGACTTTTTCGTTGCTGTTCTTGACGGAGACGCCGTTGGGAGTACAGGCGACAGCGACCAGCGGGAACGGCAATCCGGCGATTCGAGCGTGGGGAACCGCCAGTCCGGGAGCGATCACAGTGGAAAAGATCGATTCTCGGACACGGATTTCTGCACCGGCGTTTTCAATGTCGAGCTTCGGATAATGACGATTCAGAGCCTCGAGCAACTTACAGAGAACCGCTTCTTCGTCTGCCGCATCAACATTACAGATAATGTTATTGAGCGACAGATAGTCAGAAAACTTTTGTTTGTTCACATCTTCCATAAAAACACCCTTTCAAAACAGTTTATTTGGAAGTGACGATTTTTGAAATCCGCATAATATAACACCCGAACCCGGATAAATCAAGCACAAAAGATTACTAAAAAGTTATTTTTCTCAATTCTTACTGAAAAATAACGGTTCCGGGCAAAATCCGCTCCATCCGATCACATCTGAATCAAAAATTGAAATACGGTATTCAGGGGAATAAAAAAGCCCCCGGTGACAAACACCGTGGGCCTTTCACAGACACGACTTCCCTGCTCTATCGTCTGAAATCAATTGATTCCGGCAGCAAGGCGGACGCCGTGAAGTGTAAACTCCTGACCGGCTACGATTGCATCCGGAAGTGCGGTCTGGAAAAATTCCGCATCTCCTCCGGTCAGGATCAGGGTTTTTATTTTCAAATGTTCTTTGGCAGCAGCAGCCAATTCACGAACTACACCGAGGGCTCCTCTGCCAACACCGAAACCGATGGCATCGATGGTATTGCGTCCGGGATGTTCCGGAATTTCAGCCAGCAGCAGACTCTGCGGCAGCTGACTGGTTCCGATAGCCAGACTCTTGCGCATCAATGCCCGTCCGGGAGCGATCGCTCCGCCGGCGAAACGGCACTTTTCATCAACCAGCTCCAATGTGATCGCAGTACCGCAGTCGATCACAGCTCCGGGCAAAGGATAAAATTCTGCCAGAGCCGCAGCATTGGCCACCCGGTCAGCTCCCAGTGTGGAACAATCGACCAGAGAAAAATCGACCTTTGAATGCTGATTCAATGCGGAAATAAAATTTATCCCGCTGTTTTCGAGACGCTGTCTGATCGGAGCGCACACACAGGCCGCAGCGGCGGGCAATTCTGTAAACGGACACTTCAATCCGGCTGTATCAACGATCCGGATCGAAGTAAACTGTCCATTTTCCCAAACCGCGATCCGGGTATGGGTGTTTCCGATATCCAAAATATGAAACATAAATACTAACCGGACATCTTTTCGATGATCTTGGTCAGGGGCAGGAAGAGGGCGATAACGATCGTACCGACCATACCTGCCAACGCAACGATCATCAAGGGTTCGATCAGGGAGGTCAAAGCACCGACTGCGTTGTTGACTTCTTCTTCATAGGTATCAGCGATCTTGTCCAGCATTTCGGGAAGTTTACCGGTTTCTTCACCGACTTCCACCATACTGATAACCATTTCCGGGAAGATCTTGGTTTTACCCAGAGGTCCGGCGATACCTTCACCTTCTTTAACGGCGTCGTAAACCTTTTGAACCGCAGTGGAAACCGTTTCATTACCGCTGGTGTCTTTAACGATTGAAAGCGCACTCAACACCGGCACACCGGAACTCATCAGGGTTCCCAGAGTACGGCTGAAGCGGGAAATCGCAGTTTTGGAAATGATCGGTCCGAACAGCGGCATATTGTATTTCGCATAGTCCACGGCATATTTACCGGCGGGGATTTTCACCGTAATCTTATAGATGATCACGATGGAAATAATGCCGATAATGTAATAGTACCACTGGTGCATCATGGTATCACTGGTGTTGATCAGGAATTGGGTGATGGCGGGAAGCGGTTCACCTTCCAGCAGGTCATCAAAGATCTTGCTGAAGTTAGGAACGATGAAGACCATCAAACCGACAAGAGCCAGCACGGCGATACCGAGAATAACGCACGGATAAACCATTGCTGATTTCACTTTACCGGCGATACGGGCAGCGGATTCCATGAAGTTGGCAAGACGGTCAAGGATGACCTCCATAGCACCGGATGCCTCTCCGGCACGAATCATGTTGAGGTAGAGTTTATCAAATGATTTGGGACTCTGGGAAAGAGCTTCTGCAAAAGTTGCACCGCCTTCGACGATTTCACAGGTTTTGCCCAAAACGCCCTGCACAGCCGGGTTCTGAGACTGTTTTTCCAGAGTGCGCAGCGAACGGATCAGCGGCAGTCCGGCACCGAGCAGAATCGCCAGCTGACGGGTAACCACGGTCAAATCCTTACGGTTGATAACCATCGGTCCGAGGTTGATATTGAAACCACCTTTTTTGGACTTGGAGCCTCCGCCTTTTTTCACTTCAACGACGGCCCGGATTGAAGTCACATAAAGCTTTTTCCCTTTAAGCTCAGACTTTGCCGCTTCCTCACTGGCAGCGGTAATCTTGCCCTTTTGCTCTTTGCCGGCAGCATCCATTGCTGTATATAAATATTGCGGCATAACTGTAATTCCTTTCTGAAAACAGATTTACTGTTATAATTCGATATCAGGTGTAACGAACGACCTCGTCCACGGTAGTCTCACCATTAAAGATCGCCTGCAGACCATCTTCACGCAACAATCTCATACCCAGTTCGCAGGCCCGGTCACGGAGAATATTTGCCGGAGTTTCATTAGCGATCATCTCCCGCAATTCATCGTTGACCACCATAAGTTCGGTAAGAGCTTTCCGTCCTTTATAACCGGTGTTGTTGCACACTTCGCATCCCCGGCCGTAGCAGAACTGCCGGTCACCGACCTGTCCGGGTTCAAGATTGAGGCGTTCAAGGTCATGCTCGCTGGGAGTGTAGAAGGTTCGACAGTTCGGGCAGACCCGGCGGATAAGCCGCTGTGCCAGAATTCCGGCGAGTGAAGACGCAATAAGGAACGGCTCCACACCGATATCCATAAGTCGGGTAACGGTACTTGCAGCGTCGTTGGTGTGAAGCGTACTGAACACAAAGTGTCCCGTAAGCGACGCTTCAATAGCGATCTGCGCCGTTTCAAAGTCTCGGATTTCTCCCACGAGTATGCGGTCAGGGTCCTGGCGCAAAAATGCGCGGAGAGCTTTTTGGAAGGTCATACCGACCGCATCGTTGATCGGACACTGAATCAATCCGGCGATATCGTATTCCACCGGGTCCTCAGCGGTAAGGATCTTGTCTTCAACCTTGTTGATCTCACTCAATGCGGAGTAAAGTGTCGTTGTTTTACCGGAACCGGTAGGACCGGTCACCAGCAGAATTCCGTTGGGCAGCTGAATGAGTTCCCGGAGCTTTGCCAGCACATCGGCACCGATACCGAGGGCATCCAGCTGCAAGTTCACCACAGAACGGTCAAGTACACGAAGCACCACTGATTCGCCGTGACTGGTGGGCAGACAGGATACACGCAAGTCCACCGGGCGTCCGTTGTAACGCAGCTGGATACGGCCGTCCTGGGGGCGGCGGCGTTCAGAAATGTTCAATCCGGAAATAATTTTGATACGGCTGATGACCGGCGTTGCCAGACTTCGCGGCGGCGGCGGCATTTCATAAAGCGCACCGTCCACCCGGTAGCGGATACGGAAGTTCTTTTCAAACGGTTCAAAGTGAATGTCCGATGCCTTATCCCGGATCGCCTGATGAATAACGACGTCCACGAATTTGATAATCGGCATTTCATTGGCCTTATCCTCATCGGGGATATCCTCTTCCTCGATTTTGGCGGAACCGATTTCCGCAATAATGTCCTGAATGGAGTCCTCTTTTTCCGGATAATAACGATCAAGTTCGTTTTCAAACATATCCGGATCACAGACCACCGCCAGAATATTCCGGCCGAGGATGAAACGCAGAGACTCCACAATCTGATAATCCAGCGGATTGCGCATGGCAAGATGCAGTTCGTCATTCACATCATCGACCGGGATCACGCCGTTGGCCCGGGCGGTATTGACTTCGATAAGGTCGATCAGCTCACGGGGCAAGTCCCGGGTTTTGGGGTCCCAAACATAGGAACCGAGGTTCTCCGCCATCAGCTCAAGCATTTCCTGACGGGTGAAAAGTCCGAAGTTCTCAATGACCTGCAGCGCACGTTGACCGGAATTTTCACACTCTTCGGCGACCTCATTGAGGTGCTCTGCCAGTCCCGGATTTCCATCGCTGCGCTCACTCTTGAGCAGATCAATCAATGCAGCACTGTTTATATCAATCATCGCAATTCTCTTTTGTCAGATGTTAATTTTCGTCACGCAAGGTCACAAAAATGACCTCTTCCAAAGTTGAAGTTCCCGCTTCCGCCTTACGCAAAGCATCATCTCGCAGACTGCGCATACCGTTTTTACGGGCCGAGGAACGGAGAGTTCCGCTGGTTTCATTTGAGAAGATCAACCGGGCGATCTCCTCCGTAATGAGGAATATCTCATAAATACCGACTCGTCCGCGGTATCCGGTGAATCCGCAATGACGGCAGCCTTTTCCTTTGACGAACTGGTGATTGGCCAGATATTCTTCGGTCAGGCCGAGGATACGGCATTCGGCCTGAGTCGGAGTATAAGGTTCGGCGCACTCTTTGCAGACCCGGCGCAGCAGACGCTGAGCCATCGCTGCCCGCAGCGCAGTTGCCACCAGGAACGGTTTCACGCCCATATCCACCAGACGGGTCACCGCACCGGGAGCATCGTTGGTGTGAAGCGTACTGAACACCAAGTGACCGGTGAGAGCGGCGTTGATGGCGATTTCCGCAGTTTCCAGGTCTCGGATTTCACCGACCATGATGATGTTGGGGGCCTGACGGAGCATACTTCGCAGAGCTGCGGCGAAGGTCATATCGACATAACGGTCAACCTGCACCTGATTCACACCGGGGAGCTGATATTCGATCGGGTCCTCAACGGTGATGAGTTTTCTGGCGGTAGTGTTGATTGTATTCAAGAATGCATAAAGCGAAGTTGTTTTACCGGAACCGGTAGGGCCGGTAACCAGAAAGATTCCGTCCGGATAGTTGATGATTTTGGTAACCATCTCCAAATCGTCTGCATAAAAACCCAACCGGGGAATATCCAGCTGAATACTGCTTTTATCCAGAATACGCATAACGATACTTTCACCGAAAACCGTCGGGATGGATGATACACGCAAGTCCAGCTCCTTATCACCCACGGTGATCCGGATTCGGCCGTCCAGCGGAATACGTTTTTCGGTAATATCCATGTTGGCCATAATTTTGATACGGCTGGTGAAGTTCGCCTGCATATATTTGGGCGGTCCGTCAACTTCCCGCAGCGCACCGTCGATGCGGTAACGCACCCGGTAACGTTTTTCCTGCGGTTCAAAGTGAATATCCGATGCCCGCATCTTGTAGGCGTCAATAATAAGTTTGGAAACCAGTCGGATCAACGGAGTGTCATCATCTTCACGTCCGGGAGCATTGGCCTCATCCTGATTATAGACCATCTCGTCGGTGACGCTCATATCGACGTCTTTGTTGTAGGAAGAGACGTCTTCATTTTCGCTGGGATAATATTTGGCAATCGCATCAAGGATCTGATCTTCCGGAGCGATCACCGCATCGATATCGGTACCGAGCAGATAACGCAGGGTATCCAGCGTTTCGACGTTGGTCGGGTCACCCATGGCAATGGTAAAAAGGGTATCATCTTTGGCCACCGGCAGCACATTGTAGTAACGGGCATAGTCACCGCGGAAACTGGATATAACCTCCTCCGGGATATCGTATCCGGAAAGATCCATAACCTCCATACCATACTGCTGAGCCAGCATATTCAGCAGTTCATCGGGAGAAACGATCTCGTTTTTTATCAATTCCCCGATAACATCATCGCTGCCGGAGTCCATGGCTGCATTACGGGCGGCCAGAATCTGACCGGCATCTGCCATTCCATATTCCCGGAGCAATTTGATAACAAATTCAGTATCCTTTATCACCATTCTGCGCCTCTCAAAATGTCACAAAAAATTACACACTTGAAAAGTTAACTCCGCAAACCCGATTTGTCAAGCCTCCAACACCGCTTCTGAAGCAATTTTTTCAAGTAAAATGCCATAATCGGCGATTTTTGCCTCTTCCTGCTCTGCCAACGCCGCCGGAACCGAAGTGCTGGGATTGGCCGGAGCAAAGACCGTACAACTGTCCGGCACCTGCACTTTGGATTGTTCCATCGTGCCGATTTTTTCAGCAATACGAATCGTTTCCAATTTATCAGCTCCCACCAGCGGACGGAGCACCAGAAGTTCGCTGGCCCGGTTGATGGTATCCATATTCACCACCGTCTGACTGGCGACCTGTCCCAATGCATCTCCGGTAACCAGTGCCCGGCAGTCGCAGCGTTCGGCAAGGATCCCGGCGATACGCAGCATGGCTCGCCGGTAAAGCACGGTACGCATCCGCTCATTGCAGCAATCCCGGATCTGCCGCTGAAGCGGAGCAAGGTTTACCGAAAAAAGCCGTCCGTTACGCTGAAAAGTGTTGAGTTTACAGGCAATACCTTTGACCTTGTCTACCGTCTCCTGCGGAGTGTAGGGTGAACTGTGAAAAGTGATGAAATCGGTCGGCGAACCGCGCTTCATGATCAACCACGCCGCCACCGGAGAATCGATCCCGCCGGAAAGCAATGTCATTACCCGGGGATTGCTGCCGACCGGCAAACCGCCGACACCTTCAATAATATCAAAATAAAGCAGTGAAAATTCATCTCTGATCTCACAACCGAGAGTAAGTTCAGCATTATCCAGATCAATAGTAAAAGCATCTTCACCGAACATTTCTCCTGCCAACGTCACCAGTTCGATCTCGATTTCCTTACTGGTCAGCGGGAAACGCTTATTGCTCCGCCGGGCCCGGATCCGGAACGAGGGTTTCCGGCCATTATCCTGAAAACGCTTGAACTTCTCCGGCAAAACCGAAGCGACACACTTTTTGATCTCATCCAGATCCACCGGCAGCAGAACCGCAGGGGAAAATGACTGCAAACCGAATACATCCGGCAGAACCTGACAGATTTTATCCAGCACATCATTTTCAAAAACACCGCCATTTTCCGGTTCCAGCCAGACCCGGCCCCGAACCCGCAGAACTTTGCATTCAACGCCGGCACGCTTGAGCTGGCGGCGGATGTTGTCGATCAGACATTTTTCAAACATATTACGGTTATTGCCTTTGGTGGCAATTTCGTGATAACGGCAAATCACACAATTATACATAAGCATCACCTTTTATTCGCTGTAGTACAAATTAAAATAATCATTGAAGGCCTGTTTTTCCGGAGTATCGTAGGATTTTTCTCCGAGCCGGACTGTCAACGGCTTGCTGTCAAACCGGCGGTGCACAAACAGGACATGGCCCGGAGTCCGGGATATCGCACAATTTTTCTTTTCCTGCAAATCCCGCCCCATAAAACTTTTCGGAATAACTCCTCCGATCAACCGTACCAGAGTCGGAGTGATATCGATACTGGAACAATATTTCTCCCGATTGAGATTTTTCAGCGGCTCCGGAGACGGAGTAATGAAAACCAACGGTATCCGGGATGGATTAAAATCCGGGCGTTTGAGGTAATTTTCGCCGTGGGTTGCGGAGTGGTCGGCAGTAAGTACGATGAGCGTACGGGAGTTGAACAATTCCGGATCACTCTTTATCTGTTGAATAAATGTCCCCAGATGATGGTCAAAGGAGTGAAGTGAATTGAGAAAATCAGAACCGAATTCGTGCTTACACCCCGTATATCCGGCAATAGTATAAGGAGGATGGATATCAATGGTACTGATTACAGAAATAAACCGTTCCGGAATTTCCGGACTTTTCAGTACTTTCCACACCATGTCGAACAGTTCAAAGTCAGCAAGTCCCCAGGCTTCCCGGGAAACGGTAACAAACTTTTTCTGCCACTCCTCAAGGAAATAAAATTTGTCAATCTCTCCGCCGAACAACCGCAAATAGGTCTTGCGGTTATCTCCGAAATGTCCCGACACCGGCGAGAAATAATATCCGGAATATCCCAGTTTTTTTCCGATCGTGAATAAAGACGGATTACCGGGATCTTTCAACTCACGCCGGTAATCCAGACGGGACATCAGCAATGCCGTCAATCCCCAACTGGTCGGCTGTGCCGCAGAAAAACAGTTGGTAAATGCGATATTTTCCCGGAACAGCCGGTCAAGATTCGGGGTTATCTCCGGCGGCATTTGCGGATTGATCGCCCGGATAAACTCCAAATCCAGTGATTCGCAGGCAATAATAATGATCTTATCGTAACTGGACGGAACACTTTTCAGTTCAGCACCGACGGATTTCAGAGAGGAAATATGCGAAGCGTAGAGAATTTCGGCAGACTCTTCCGGAAATGTTTCCGGGAAATATCCGCAAAATGACCGTTTATCCAGTGCCATTCCCACGATATCTCCGGCAAGTTCCGCCACCACGACCGGAACCGGACGCACCAGATTGGAGGCCATCACCTCATCCTGAACCACTTTGCGCTGGCTGAATACATATATGGTACTTGCTGCAATGGAGATCACAAACAATATCGCAAATACAGTGATCCAGGAATTCGGAATGATCCGTCGGCGATTACGGCTGGCATAAAGTGCCCGGGAACAGAAATAGATGATCGCTGCCAATATCCCTGCTCCGACCGGAATCAGCCACAAGTAATAATATCGCCCCAACACCGCCTGCAAACCGCGGTGGTCAGCGTGTTCCCACAGCAGCAGCAGTGAATCCATTCCCAGCGGCATAAAGGTTTCCTTGCGGATAACCAGAGCGATGATCCGCAAAATCACACTGGCGAATGCCAGCAGTACTGCAAAAAATGCACAGAGCCGGTTGCGGAAAATCTGGGCAAGCAGAACAAAACACAGCGGCAGAACAAAATCACCGAGCACCGGCCAGACCAGCAGAAATCCGGCACTGGAATAACGGGACAACAGCAATGCCGATGCTCCGGAAATAAACATCAGCATGACCATGGTCATCACCACGATCCACCGTTGAAACAGATATTTGAAATTGATCTTTTTAGCCATTTTCACACTTCAAAAACACCAGACTCCGTTGCGGAATATGGCAATTTCCCTGCCATCTCCGGTGATACCGGTAATATCCAGATCCGCACTGCCGATCATAAAATCGACATGGATCATACTGTCATTGACTCCCATGGAGTGCAGTTCATCAGCCGAATATTTTTCATAATCTCTGACACAATTATCGAATCCACGCCCCAAAGCCAGATGACAGCAGGCATTTTCATCAAAAAGAGTGTTGTAAAAAAGTATTCCGGTATTGTTTATGGGGGAATCCCAGGAGATCAGCGCACATTCGCCGAGATATGCGGCATTTTCGTCCATGGCGATCATCTGCTCCAATGCCTCCTGTCCCTTTTCCGCATGGACTTCGACCGCCTTGCCGCCGGCAAAACGGATGGAAAAGTTTTCGATCAGACTGCCCTGCCAGGAAAGCGGCTTGGTGGCAACCAGCAGCCCCTCGGCTTCACCGCGCCGGGGAGTGGTAAAAATCTCTTCCGAAGGGATATTGGGATTGAACACCCGACCGGAAAGATCCTTTTCCGCACCTCCGGCAAAAATCCCCTGCTCCATAAGACCGACTGTGAAATCAGTACCATTTCCGGCATGATAGCGGAGTTTTGCAAAATTGAAACTGTTCAACTGTTCACAGCGGCGATGAATGATCCGGTTGTGTTCATCCCAGTTGGCGATCGGATCTCCGTTGGCCCGTGCGGCATCGAGGATCGCCTCCCACAATTTTTCAATGGCATCGGATTCCGGTATCCCGGGAAAAACTTTGGTTGCCCATCTGGCTCCCGGCACACCGGCGATACACCATTGGAACTTATTCTCCATCTCATCCCGGAACGGTTTGATCTTGGGGAATCGGGCCATTTGGGAACGGGCTCTTTTTCCCTGATCGATACCATCCATGCCATCGGGATCTTCGGAATCCAGCCAAATCAGGGCCGGCAGTTTTTCGCAACGCCATCTGAGTTTTTCCAACTCCCAATTTTCGATTGAACTGAGAGTTTCTTCGCTCTGCCGCAATTGAGCGAGGCGTTCAAGCGGCATATCTTTCCAGTCAACAATAACTTTGGCAGCACCGTGATCGTAACATTTTTCCACGACCATCCGGGTGAAGTCCAACTCTTCCAGGCCGGCAATGATGATGACCTCCTGCCCGGCCGACGGATTAATACCTTTGCCGACAATAAGTTCGGCGTAACTGTCCAAGCGTGCTCTGTCCATAAACGCATCAACCTTCCAAATTTTCCAGCAAAACGGCGGCGGTATCGACACACTGTGTACATGGGACGCCCAATTTGCCTTTAAGTTCCGCACAGCAGTCGGAACCGAGTTCCGATATAAATTTCTGCCGGATGGTTCCGGAATATTTTTCTCCGGAGATCAGCATGGCGGCATAGAGTGCTCCGCAGCAATTTTCCGGGGCACGTCCGCCTCCGGCACTTTGCAATTCAGCGACGAGCTCTTCCCGTCCGCATCCGGCCGCAACTGCCTGAGCGCAATTATAACAGCGGGGAACCGCTGTAAAAAGTTCAAGTGCTTTACTACTCATTTCGTTGACTCCATATTTACAACTTATTTAATATATCATGCTTTCGGTCCAATTTCAAAAATATCAACCTTTTACAGCAGGGCATTTCTCATTTTTTTAATGGAACAACCGTTTCTCCCGAGTCCCGGCTCCATTTCACATGACAGAGCATAAAAAAACATCCCGCAGAAAAGTGTTCCGGGGATGCGGGGATTTTTTGATCAGGAAACTCAGATATAATCTTTTAATTCCGGAATCGCGCAAAGCGTATCAAATTCCTGTTCAGTAAGTTCCGGTTCAAAATCAAGTACAGCGATGATACCGCCGATGAGACGCTGCCGGTTGTAACCGGCGGGAAGCTTGAGAGCTTTCTGCAAAGTTTTCATAAACAATGTAATCTTGGTCTTGCCATCCCAACCGATGACATTGCGATGCAGATCGGCATTGTTTTCCAGACAGATCCGGATCATCCGGATATCCCCGGATATGAGCGCATCATTGAATATCGCCTGAATCCGGGTACGGCGAATAACCGTATTTTTACCCTTGTTGCGGGCAACTTTTCGAGAGAAGTAATCCACAAAAGAGGAATCCGGTTTGAGGGAATCATACTCATTGAGCAAAGAATTCATAGCGGCATAATCTTCCCGGTCAAAGGCAGTATATATTTCAGCTTTCAAACGCCGGAGTTCAAATTCGATCACCGCCTGGATCCGTTCCCGGAGTTTAACACCGACGGATTCATCTTCCGGCATACTTCCGGCGATCCGGTTGCAGGCGGCAAAATTACATCTGGTAAAGTTATCTTCAAACTCAAGGTACTGCCGGATAATGGTACCGGATGTTGAATCCGGAGCAAGAGTGATGTAGAGATTTCCGGTATCCAATGCCAGACGGTTGTCCGAAGCGTTCACCGCCCGGCCGAAAACCTCCAGCAGATGGCCCGGCAGCGAATCACGCAATTCAAAAAACCTCGGATCATTGAGCCATGCACAATCCAGGAACAGCTGGTGAAGTTCCAGATACTTTTCAGCTCCAAGCAAATTGCGGCAGCGGGCATTGAAATATTCCATTGCCGACAAATTGAGTTTTTCCCGGTCTTGGGCATCCATACTCTTGAGCATCTCCGGAACCCGTGAAAGTTCGATACGGGCAGTTCCGTCGCTCTCTCTGATCTGCCGGATAAGTTCATCAAGTGTTATTTCCGGAACGACCGCTTTTTTAGCCTCTTTGAACACCTTTACAGTTGCCATCTCCGGGATCGCCACCGGCTTTTCCGGACGTGGAACGACCGGTTTTGCCTCGACCGGAACTTCGTTTTTTTCCTCTTTGCGCACTGGTTCAGCAGCAACTTCCTTTGAGACCTTTTCGGTTTCCACGATCACCTTGGGTTCCGACTTGTCTTTTCCGGCGGAAATAACAATGCCGCCGACAATAAGAAGCAATGCCGCAACGCCTCCGGCAATTGCCAGAACAAGCGGAGTATTGATCTTGACACCGGAAGGTTTAAGATAATCGATCTCACGATTGATCAACGTGAGCATCTCATCGATATCGGCGGGACGGTCATCGGCCTCCTTGGCGCAGAGTTTCCCGATCAAAGCCGTCAGGCGTTTGGACAACTTGGGATTGATCTTCTGCAGCGGAGTCAGCGGAGTATCCAGCACATTGGCCATTACTCCGTAAACAGAATCGGCATCAAAGGGCCGGACGCCGGTAAGCATATGATGCATGGTAACGCCCAGACTGTAGATATCGGCCCGGGAATCGACTGAATTGGAAGAACGCAGCTGTTCCGGAGAGGCATAGTTGGGTGTACCTAAAATCGCATTATCCAAAGTAAGAGCCGCCCCATCCCCCTTTCCGGAGACCTTGGCCACGCCGAGATCAGCCAATTTCACAGTCCCATCGGAAGCGAGCATGATATTCGCCGGCTTGATGTCCCGGTGGATGATATGGTGTTCTGAAGCGGCTTTCAAAGCAAGACCGGTATCCCGGATAATTTCCAACGTCCGCAATTCGCTGATGGGACCGGCGGCGAGCAGTTGTTCAATGGATACGCCGCTGACATATTCCATGACGATATAGGCAAAATTGGTATTGTTGTCCAATTCGACATCCACAACAGAAATCAGATTCGGATGATGGATATTTCCAGCCAGCCGGGCCTCACGCAGCAGACGGCCGGACAATTCCGGATCAGCCATCACCACCTCTTTGCGCAAAATTTTGAGAGCGAAACGGGATTTGAGCAGAGTATGCTCAACCAGATAGACCTCTCCCATACCGCCGACTCCAAGACAACGGATGATCTTGTACTTGCCGACAATTGTGCCGGGGCGCAAAGCTGCCTTGCTCATCAAGGCATCCGGAGAATCGATTTCGGGGAAGAAGCGGTATGCTTCATCGCCCAAAGTGCATCTGGTATCTTTTTTGCAGTGCGGACATGAACCCTTTCCGCCGATCATCGTAAGAGGAACGATGATCTTTCCCTCGCATTCCGAACAGAAACAGGTCACTTGACGATCAGAAACAGCAACCTTTAAAGAACAGTTCGGACAGTTAACCTCGGAACCGGCAGCATCGTCGGAAACCGGGAATTCAAAATGACAATGAATACAAAACATCTGTCCCACCCTTATTTTATAACATATTCACAGCAGATAACATACCCCGATTAAGCTGAAAATGCAAATCGGAATTTATTTTTTTGTGCAAAAAAAATACAAATAAAGAAACCTGAAGGCAACCGGGCTCCATTTCTGATTAAAAACAGCTCCCATTCACAATCCGGACATAAAAAAAAGCACCGTTTCCGGTGCTTTTTTTCAAAGTATCTGCTGAAAAATATTTCAGCGTTTGACACGGGCGTTACCGCTCCAGATGCTCCAGACCTGTTCTTCATCGGCGGGCTGGCCGTAGTCGGTGAGGAAGGTGGTGGCAAGAGCACCGGTGGCCCAGCCGAACTGGATCCATTTTTCGGGTTCCCATTCACGCAGGATACCATAGAGGAAACCGCCGACGAAACCATCGCCGCCGCCGATGCGGTCGAGCACGGTGATGTCACGGGGTTCAACGACCTGCCATTCACCTTCGACGTTGGCGATTGCGCCCCAGAGGTGGTGGTTGGCATCGACGACCTGACGCAAGGTGGTGGCGAAAGCGGTGGCGTTGGGATAAGCGGCTTTGACACGTTCGACCATTTCTTTGAAGTTGTCGATTTTGGCCTTGATATCTTTACCGCCGGCTTCGGGTCCCTTGATGTTCAAGCAGAGCTGGAAATCCTCTTCGTTACCGATAAGGACGTCGGAAAGAGAAGCGATTTCAGCGAAAATCGCGCTCAGTTCGGCTTCACGGCCCTTCCAGAAAGAGGCGCGATAGTTGAGGTCGAAGCTGATCTTGCTGCCATATTTTTTGGCGGCACGGGCGATTTCCAGACAGAATTTACTGGTCTTGGGAGAGAGAGCCGCAATCAGACCGGAGAGGTGAACGATCTGGACACCTTCTTTACCGAAAATGCGTTCGAGGTCAAAATATTTGACATCCAGTTCACGGCCGACTTCACCGGCACGGTCATTCTGAACGCGGGGACCACGGCTGCCGTAACCGCTGTCAGCGAGGTTGAACTGGTGACGGAACCCCCAGGGATTGTCCTGTTCGAATTCCGGACCTTCGTAATCCATGTGACGGCTGGCGAGGTTGTCTTTGATCATGCGGGCGACCGGGCTGCCTTTGACGAAAGCGGTCAGAACTTTGGTCTTGAGACCGAGGTAGCTGGCGACGCTGGCGACGTTGGTTTCAGCACTGGTGACCTGCATCTGGAAGTTGGTTCCACAATGGAAGGGCTGACCGTCGACCGGGGTCAGGCGAACACCCATACTGGTCGCAACCAGCAACGAATAAGCGGCATCTTTTTTGAGTTCCAAAGCCATTTGTAAACATCCTTTATTTAGTGGTTGTTAAAGTGCAACATAAAATTGACTCAATATAAATATATCACCTATTTTTGAAAATGAAAGCCGGTGAAGCAAATTTCCCGCTTTTTACCGCTTTTTTACCGCCTGCACCAGATGCTTTATGCCGCTGACAAACATGATCACACCGACCAGAACAAACAGCAGCGGCATCAGAATCATCAGCTGTTCCGGATGTTCTGAAATGTATTCCGGAGTCATTTTAGCCCAGAATTCAGCAGTAAAGATAAAAGAGCAAAAGGTCAGCGACATCGACAGCCAGATAATGCTGAATATTGTCATACCACAGCCGCCTGCCACATTGATCGCCTTGGGTGAAGCCATCTCCTCCAGATCATCGATCGGCATATTCAACACCTGCGAAAGTTTTTTGGCATCCTCGGCAAAAGCTTTTTTTCCGCCGTGCGAGAGCAGACGGCAGCGGTAACCATCCCGGAAAACAAGATCGAGCAAGTAAGCGGTGTAACTTGATTTATTGCCGCTGACACGGCGACTGGAAACTTCAATACGCTCCAATTCGCTCAAGGGGATTCCCTGCATGGAGGAGATATTGGTCATGTCGGCGGTGTCATATTTTATGCCTTCCGGATAGAGCATCCGGCGCCGCAGGTCGATCGCCGGAAGTTTATTTCGCTTCCAGAACATTCCGCCAATACCGAGAGCAGCGAAAAGCGAACCGAATGCGGTGATTCCCCATCTGGCACTTTCTTCGCCCTGACCGAACCAGGCGGCGGCAATGATCCCCAATCCGGCAAGTGCGAATATGGAAAAGAAAACATAATTCATGGCGGTCGGCTTCACCATCACCTTTTCCGGAGAAAAGCGCAAACGGTGCGCACAAAAACTGGATGTACTGCGGATACCACCGCTCAATTTTCTTTCACTCATAAATCGCCCTCCACAGATAATTTTATTGCCTCATCAAGCGGAATTGTTATTTTTAAACCGAGTTCAGCTTCAGCCAGAGTGATATCTGGCACATAACAGACCGGTTTCGCTCCCGGAATTACTGTAGTCAACACCCGGATCTTTCCGGTCGGATTCAAAATCGAATTGATCATTCCGGCAAGTTCAGCAATGGAAATTGCCCGGTCTGAACCGCAATTGTAAACTGCCCCTGCCCTGCCGGCAAACAGCATGGTCATCATCCAGACGGCAAGATCATCACTGTGCATATAACTGCGCAGCGGAGTGCCGTCACCTTTGATCACGATATCCCGTCCGGCAAGTGCATCTGCAACAAAATTTCCGAAAGCGAAGTGCACGTCCCGGCGCAGATGTTTTCCGGCGAAAGCAAACGCCCGCATGATGACCGCCGGGATCCCCGAAGCAAGCACCCGGAATTCAGCTTCAAGTTTGGCTTTGCCGTAGACAGTTTGAGGAACACATGGATCGGTTTCGCAAAATGGAGCAGTGCCGCAGCCGTAAACACCGCCGCTGGAAATATAGAGTATCTTTTCAGCACCGGATTCCCGGGCAAATTCAAGAACCGCATCGGTCCCGGCAACGATGATGTCATACAATTCGGCATCGTCAGGAGAATCCACTGCCGGAGTTGCAGCATGGATAATGTACCGGAAACGGCGATCACATCCGGCAAGCGAACGAACGTCAGCGGCGAGGAATTCGACATTGGGCAAAGCGGCATATTCCGGATGGCATTGGGCAAACTCCTGCGCCCGGCGGGAAAGCATGGTAAAATGATACTTCCGCCAATATCCGGCGGAGATCATATCCAGAAGCGAACTGCCGAAAAATCCGGTTCCTCCGGTAACGAGGATACTATTTTGTTTCATTTCCGTCAAAATTTATCCGTTCCTCTTCGATGACCAGCGGTTTATTTTTCACCTGGGTCCAGATGGCACCGATGTATTCGCCCAGAATACCGATAAAAATAAGCTGAACTGCCGAAAAGAAAAATATTCCGATAACCAGCGGAGCCATGCCGACTTGAAAACTGTTCCAGTTGCAGCATTTATAAATAAAATACCCAAATGCGGCAAGCAGACTGAAAAAGGCGATGAAAAATCCGCTGAAAACCGCCATGCGCAACGGCAATTTGGTATGGTTGACAAAACCGGTCATTGCCATATCATAGAGCGTAAAAAAGTTATTCTTGGTAGCTCCGTGCTTGCGCTGATCCTGGACAAATGGTATTTCACACCGCTTAAAACCGATTTCACTGACCAATCCCCGGAAATAGGGATAAGGCTCGCGATACAACTTAACCGCATCCATAAATTTCCGGTCATAAAGTCCATATCCGGTAAAACCGCTGATAACAGCATCTTCACCGGAAACTTTCTTTAACAAGCGGTAATAAATCATGCGAAGTTTTTCCATAAAAAAACCACTTTTACTCTTGCTGCGTACAGCGATAACCACCTTGTATCCCTCCTCCCACTTGCGCAACATATCTGCGATCAGCTCAGGAGGATCCTGCAAATCAGTACACAAATTTATAACGACATCGCCTTTGGCCTGAAGCATACCATAAAACGGTGAACGGATATGACCAAAATTGTTGGAATTAAAAATGGCTTTCACTCTTCTATCCTTTTCAGCCATGCGGCGAATCAGCTCACGGGTACCGTCGGTGGAATAATTGTCAGAAAAAATAAATTCAAAATCATATTGTGGAAACTGTTCCATAACTTTACAACAACGTGTATAAAGTTCCTGCAAATTACCAACTTCATTGTAACATCCGCCGGTAATGGAAATAAGCTTTCGTTCACTCATTGACATCACATCTTTCCGCAATTAGATTTTTCATTATTTCAGAACGGTGACAATCTATATTATCCGGTACAATTTTCAGATAATAACAATCTCCGCATGCTTTATTTTCGCATCTGCGTCCCTCTAAAAACATTTTTCTGAATTGAAACAGAGCCTCGCCTTTCCATATCTCAGTTACACTTTGTTCTTTGACATTTCCGACCACGGTGGCATGTGACCAGTCATTGCCGCACAAAGAAACAGAACCGTCAGCATTTACTGCCATAACATAAAACGGGTAAGGACAAACATCTTTTTCCGTAAAAGCCAATCCGTCATAAGTATCGGGGTTGGTTCCCAACGTAAAATCTTTCACACTGGAATATGACCATCCCATCAATTTTTCGATCGCATAAGAATCACATATCGGAGAAAAATCATCAAAAAACTTCTGCTTTTCCTCGTCGGTCAAATTGGTATCAGCGATTTTTATATATACATGCAAATCTTTTTTAATACTGTACAAATGAGCGATATTCTCTTTAAACTTATTGTAATCAAGTCGCACCCCGGCGATTTCAAAGTATTTTTGCTCATTTATCGCTTCAACTGATATTCCGATCCAAGTCAAACCAGAATCAACTATTTTACGATTTAATTCCGGATTGAGCAAAGCGCCATTAGTTTTAGTCCAAATTCGCGAGGTTATACCGCTGTCACGGGCATAACTTACCATATCTGTAAAATGCGGATTCAGCAGAGGTTCTCCGTCTTTATAAAGTGACAGCAAGCGGATTTTTTCTCCGGAGGCTTTGATTTCATCAATCACCTTTTTAAACAGCGGCAGATCCATCGTCGCCGTTTTTCGTCCGACTTTACGCAGCAGATCAGGATCTCCGGTAGGACAAAACGCGCACTTGAAATTACAAGCATTGGTCGGCTCAATATAAACCACATAGGGCATTGGCAACGGAATAACCTCTACCAAATTTTCCCGTTTTTGAGCCCGCATATCTTTAGCCTGAATAAAAACTCCCATATTTTTATCTCCCCATCCAACCACCATCTACCAATAACACATGACCATGAACATGAGAGCTCATCGGACTTGCCAGGAAAAATACTGGACCGACAATATCTTCCGGTTCAGCAAAGCGACCGTCAGGAACCCGGGATTGCAAAGTTTGCAACCGTTCTTCATTTGCAAAAACAGCAGCACTCATATCCGTCCTTACAATACCGGGAGCAACAGCATTCACATTGATTCCGCCAGGAGCAAGTTCATTAGCCAGACACTTGGTCAAACCGACAATTCCATGCTTGGCAGTTGAATATCCTACTATATTTCGGGCACCTTGAAAACTGCTGATAGATGCCACATTTATTATTTTGCCACTGATATTATGCTTGATCATTTGTTTTGCCGCAGCAACTGCCAATTCAAACGGAGTACTCAACAAAAGAGAAAGATCACTGTCCCATTGCTGGGCAGAATATTCAAATAACGGAGCTGTTTTCTGAACTCCTGCATTATTGATCAATATATCAATTTTGCCAAATTTTTGTATCACACGATCAATCAAACTATGCCGCTCTTCACGCAATTCCAGATCTGCAGAAAAATATTCCCATATCGCATTGGATCGATCGAGGGAGGATGCGACATCACCTGCTTCCTTCGCTTTTCCGGCAACGGCAACCGTTGCGCCATGAGCAGCAAATGCTTCTGCCAAAGCTCTTCCGATACCGCGTCTGCCTCCGGTAATCAAAACGACCTTTCCGGAAAAATCAAACCATTTACTGCTGTCAAACATAATAAATTCCCCTTGCATGGATTTTGCTGCAAACAACTTTTAAAACAACAAGATGCCTCATTGGGCATCCATTTCTGCACAACACCTTCCAGAAACGGAAAGGTTATGAAATGATCTTACCTTTTCCGAATATATGCTCGGTGTCAAAAACTCAATAAAAAGCTTGCCGTCTGTCTCTTCCAAAATATCACTCATCATGGAAGCAATATCATCATTGAGACTCATACGCTTTTCCCGACTGAGATTTCCCTGAAGAAACGGGTCCGCATAGGCAAAATTTTCATCCAGCGGAAAACCGTCAAATCCGGCAAGATAAATCTCTTTCACCCCGGTCTTTTCCAACAGACGCAAAAACATGATCATAGAATCATCAAAATATGTCCAGCCAAGTTTGACCAGTAAATTGTAATTGACGATCATCTCATCCGCATCACCGCTGGTTTTGACATTAGAGGTGAGAATTTTAGGTATTTGCCGGCATGTTTCACGGTCTTTTTCCAACGCATACTGATAGCGCAAAGGCTTGCTGAAAAACAAATAATCGCAATTATATCCATCCGGCAAACTGTTTATCCCGACAACCAGCGGATTTTCCCGCATAATAAATTCGCGGACTTTATCCCGGCAATTTTTCAATGTCAACCCGGGAGCCAGCGACAGCAGTTTCCGTCCGGAAAAAAGTTTTTTGATCGCTGCAAGTGCATCTTCATCGTTGATTACCCGGTCGGAATAGGAAACAAACTTATCCTCCAGCAAATCATAGTCATATTTAAGGCGGCTGTCAGGAGGAAGCGATTCGATAATCAATCGCATATCTTTACTCAATGTCCGGTGATTATTAAGCAAGTATGCGATATTGTTGACATGGCAACAGTAAGTCCCTGCAATAAAATAAGGTGTACTGTACCCCCAGGAATAATTGCTTTTCAAAGGTTCGATATAAGTATCGATAGCATCAAGGATTTCATTCATATCGTAATTCGATTTGAAAAAACGATTGAGATAAGATGCCACCAATTCAGTTGTTGCATTACCGGCACCACGGCCCATGCCGCACAAACTGGAATCCAAAATCAAACCGCGTCCAGTTTCGTATTCCGCAAATCGCATGGAAAGCGCAAATGAAAGCTGCATATTGTTGTGCGAATGAAATCCGATTTTTATATCCGAACGGAGATTTTCATCAAGCAAATTGAAAATACGATCCAAATCTCCGGGATACATCGCACCAAATGTATCCACTACCGACAACGCCGAAGCACCGGATGAATTAACATCTTCCGCTAATTCGATCAACTCTTCGTCTGAATATCTCAATGTATTGGCAGCTTGAAGAAACAACCGATATCCCTTTTCGGTAATAAGGCGGGCAAGTCTCAACGCTTCCCGTGCCTTCCCATGCGGAAAAACCACCCGGATTGTATCAATCGAACGATTATTGCACGGAGGAAGCTGCGTTAAATCATAACGATCCCAATCGATCATCGCACATAACGAGCGACCATTTTTATCCTCGGATGGCAAATAATCCAGCACATCATCCGGAACATGAAAAAACGAACTTCCTCTTTTACCCGGCGTGTCTTTAAGCCAACCGCATTCAATAATATCAATGCCCGATGCGTACAATCGCTTGAACAAACCTTTGATAAGATTTTCACCGAAATCAGCATTGACTATGTAGGCTCCATCCCGTAAAGTACAATCAAGAAGCTGCAATTTTTTCTTCATCTTCACACCTCTACGGGGAAACGATTCTCTGCCATCTCCTGAGCGGACAAAAACGGATACATATCTTCCAAAGACGGGGAAACTATCGTTCCATCCGGCAGACGGCGCGATGACAATTTAGGAGCAAAAGTGTATCCCGGCACAAGTTTCACATTGCAAAACACCGGCTTACAGTCACCGAGCACCTGCGGAATCATTTCAGCAGCAGATTCAATGGAGTCGATTTCACAATAATTCCATCCGAAAGCCTGCGCCAATAATTTCCAGTCAGGGAATTCCACGCCGGACGCAGGGTCACAACCGATGCGTTCATGGAAAAAATTGTCATGAGTCTGGCGTATCGAACAGTATTCATTATTATTGTACAAAAACAATTTAATTGGCAATCTGTTGGTTGAAACCGTTTGCATTTCCTGAAGATTCATCATCATACTGCCATCGCCATCCAAACAAACAATCTGGCGTCCGCTCCCGGCAAGAGCAACCGCACTCCCCAGAGCCGCAGGGAATCCATACCCCATAGCAGCGCATCCGGAATTGCAGAACATACGCTGCTTTTCCTTGATTATGCCGCATTGAAAAAGTGCAATACTCGGCGTGGCATTGGCACACGCAACAACAGCATCACTGTTCAACTCTCCGGTAAGCATTTCGGTAAACACATAAGGGTTGATTCCGCCGGAGACATTTTTGTATTCGTCGAGGACCACCGGGTAACGGCGTTTGCGTTCGGAACTCCAATCCAACCATTTATTCCAATCAGGGAGCTGCTTTGCAGCGACCTCATCGAGCAGCGTGCGAATAAAAACTCCGGCATCCGCACAAATTTTATGGGTCGGACGCAGCGTATGCTTATCCAACTCAGCCGGGTCGATATCAACGCATACAAAAGTTTGGGCGTTACGAACAAAATTTTCATAATTATAACTGATCTGACGGATATTGTTCCGGGACCCCAAACTCAAAACCCAATCGGCGTTCTGTAAAACAATGTTGCCCGAACGGGTACCAATCGTTCCGATGCGGCCGACCATCAGCGGATGATCAGTCGGCATCAAATCAAATCCGTTGAATGTTGCCACCACCGGAATATTCAGCTTTTCTGCAAGAGCCAAAAACTCTTTTTCGGCTTTTGCAATCCGGATACCGTGACCGGCAATTAAAACCGGTGATTTAGCATTTTGGAGAGTTCGCCAGATATCGGTCACATCCAGCGGAACTTCCGCACTCTCCGGAATAACAAATTTCTGAAATAAAGATTCATCAACTTCTGCACTTTGAATATTGATCGGAATATCAAGCCAAACAGGGCCGGGCCGACCATGAGTTGCCAGCCAAACCGCTTTTTCCAACTCAAAACCGATCTCTTCCGGAGCTGTGATCATTTTGGCATACTTTGTAACAGGAGAGACCATATCGATAATATTTATCTCCTGATCTCCGAGCTGCCGCAGAGGAAGTTCAGGCTGCGAACAAATCGTGGTCGGATATTTCACCTGTCCTGAAATATAGAGTACCGGCTGAGAATCCAACCACTCTCCGATAACTCCGGTTAAAGCATTGGTTCCCCCAGGTCCGGTAGTAACACTTACAACGGCAAGTTCGCCGGTGGTTCTGGTGTATCCTTCTGCAGCGATGGAGCATCCCTGTTCATGGTGACAGCAAATCGGAGTGATCCGTTTTTCACAACGCAAGGCGTCATTGAGAAACATAGCTCCGCCGCCGGTCACCAGAAAGGTGTGTTTGACTCCGCGATCAGCCAGAAATTTGAATATGTAATCAGCTACTCTCATTGTCTGTAAAATTTTCTGTTTTATCTATATTAAAGCACTACACACAATTTCGGAATAAATATAACACCCCTGAACGTTTTTTTCAAGCGACTTGCGTTTTTTTGATTTTTTTTAATGGCAGCCGCTTGAAAAAAGTGTTCACCGGGTATATATTAAACGAATACAGTTGGCTTTCCGGGCCCCAAATTAATTTTAGTGGCTTGACACCCGGAATGCCGGAAATAAACAAATTTTTTAAAGAAAGGGATTGGTTATGCCAACCGCAAGTCGAGCAAAACACAAATTCTGCCGTCGTATCGGCCAGTGCCTCTGGGGCGATCCGAAATGTCCGAGCGTCAAACGTCCGTATGCCGCTGGTCCTCATGGTAAGGGCCGCCGCGTGAAACTTTCCACCTACGGCGAATTGCTCCTCGAAAAGCAGAAACTCCGCAACTACTACGCCATCAGTGAAAAGCAACTCCGTATCGCTTTCGCCAAAGCCAAAAGCGGTCTCGGTCTGACTCACGAAAAACTTTTCCGCAGCCTCGAAATGCGTCTGGATGCTCTGGTCTATCGTGCCGGTTTCGCTCCCACCATTTTCGCTGCCAAACAGATCGTCAACCATGGTCACATCCTCGTTGACGGCAAACGCCTTGACCGTTCCAGCTGCGTGATCAAAGAGGGTCAGGTCATCTCCATCGATGCCGCCAAGTCCCCCGCCGCTGCTGAAGCTGCCAAAAAGAGCAACTCGATCGTTCCTCCCTATATGGAAGTCGACCTCGACAACCTCAAAGCGACCCTGGTCCGCGCTCCCCAGCTTGAGGAGATCCCGGTTCCGGTCAAGATCATGAGCGTCGTCGAATACTACGCCCGGTAATCTCCGGTTACGGAAATACCAAAGCACCCGGTCACCCGGGTGCTTTTTTTTGTCTTAAAACAAAGTTTTGCAAAAATCGCAAATTTTTACCGGCAGTACTTGACAAACGTATTTTCCGGATAATATATTGGTCATAAAGAGATCAAAAAAACGACCAATATAATACCAGAAAAACCATGTTGCGTAAAGAAACAGCTTATAATACATTAAAAAAACGGATCATTGACCACTTCTATCCGGCCGGGAGCAAACTTCCCTCGGAACAGAACCTTGCCGCCGAATTGAAGATATCCCGGGTTACTCTCCGGGCCGCATTGGCCAAACTTCAACAGGAAAATCTTATTGAAAAAAACGGAAGAAGCGGCAACTACGTTTCCGGGACCTGCAACGCTAAACGCTTTATTTACCTGACGTTTTCCAGCAATCTTGACAATCTCAGCGTAGTTGACAACTATTTCGTTTCCGAATTGCAGAATGTACTGTCACAAAACGGACACAGATTGATCCTGTTTCCGGCATCGCGTCTGGAAAACTGCAGTGCAACGGACTTAAACCGCCTCTTGAATGAAAATGATATAACCGGGATTTTTCTCCACACCCTCAGTTTCAACCGCACCCCGACGCTGCTTGAAACAGTTCGCAGCTGTCGGATACCGGTCGTTGAATTCGGCAACACATTGAATCAGGATGGTTCATTTGCCTCGGTATGCGCCGATCTCCGGCAGGCATTCGGCGATGGTGTGCGCTATCTTGCCACGCTCGGCTACAAGCGCATTGCGACTATTTTTAAAAAAGACAGTATGCGGGGATTTACCCGCAACACCTACGAAGATTTTCTCAACTCACTTGGATTGACTGAATCGATCCCGCTGATCTTTGACACCTCTGTCATCAAAGAGAATAAGCTGCCTGATTTGCTGAATTCACCTGACCGCCCGGAAGCATTCATGTGTTTCTGTGATTGTACCGCCGCAAAAGTGATAAATATTCTGCAGCAGCAGAATATAAAAATCCCAAAAGATGTTGCCGTTATGGGAATTGCCGGCTATGTGGAACGCTTATTCATCACTCCTCCGTTGTCGGTGATAAATTTTCACTACGACTCCCAGGCGGAAGAAGCAGTGCGTTTAATGCTGAACCATACCGATTGGTTCCTGAAAGAACCGGCGGTGATTCGTTATGTTTCCCATGAAATCGTTGCCAGGGGTACTACTCCGGCTCTGATAAAAAATAATCCATAAACTCTAAACGAGGAGGTTTTATGAAACAATTAAAGGATATTTCCCATTCGCAGAATGGGAAGCGGTACCGCTTCACGTTGATTGAACTATTGGTGGTGATAGCCATCATCGCAATTTTAGCGGCGATTTTGCTTCCGGCATTGCAGCAGGCACGCGAACGGGGCAAGGCAACTCAGTGCATATCCACCAGAAAACAGGTCGGAATGTGGATATTTAATTATACCGAAGCTTTCGATGGAATGATGATGAAATGCGGAGATAAAGCAGCAAATGCGTGGTATAATTATATGTATGAGGGAAATATCACCAAATACAGACGATTGGATCAATATTTCGGCTGTCCATCCATGCCCATTCCTGCAACCTCGGATATGGCTTTGACAACCGACGGTATTCCCAGGACTGCCGGGTCATCAATAACATACAATATGCACATGAGTTTAAAGAAATTCACCATCATCAAGCGTCCGGGTATAAAATATGTGATCTCCGACGCCGCATTCGGGGTTTATTTCGGACGCAAGAAAGAGGATCGGATCTCCAGTCTGATCAACTCCACGTCAACCAGTCAGCGCGGATTTTATCCGTGGCATAATCAGAAAAAAGCCGGTGTCATGCTTTACGGGGACGGACACGTTGAATTGCTGACAATGGTCAACCTCGATATTCCCGCCGGGATAGAACATTTTACCCATGATGAATTAATACATTAAGGAGATAAAAAAATGAAACGTAAACTTTTTTTGTTGCTGTTGTTCGCAGCAGTCGCCGTATCGGGAGCAGAATATAAGCTCTCCAACATCAAACTCACCCTTGCCAGTAAAAAATTCCAGAGTGCATACGATGAGTTGAAGTATCATCTCGAACTGGCAGCAGGAAAACTTGCCCCCGGCAAAGATGCGCTGGAAATCATCGTCGGCAGAGCCGGAGATAAAGCAGCTCTCCAATCAGGAGAATCCCGCTATCTTTATAAAGACGGCAAACTTTACATCTGGGGACGGGACTCAAAGGATCGTTTGATCGGCACCGCATTCGCAGTTTACGGCTTTCTGGAAAACAAACTCGGCGTGCGCTGGATCTATGCCGGCAAAGAGGGTATCCATGTGCCGAAACAAGACACCATAAGTTTCAAAGACGGCGAAAATTACAGCCGCGTTTCCCAATTCTACTGGGGCTTTCTGCGAAAAAGCGACTTCAGCAACATCAATAAAGATGCCCGCAACCCCAAAGCATGGCATTTCTCCGAAGAAGCCGGCAAACTTCTGACTGCCGAAATGGCAAAGTTCACCCGCCGCCACCGTCACGGCAGAACGCTTGCAATCCGCTACGCCCATGCTTTCGTCAAATGGCCTGACCGCTTTGAAAAGACCCGCATGGACTACTTCGGAGTTTCCCCCTACGGCAAACCCGGCATCCCCTCCATGCGCAAATATGCCAAATTGTGCCTTTCCAATCCCGCCGTCATCGACCAGATCATCGCCGACTGGAAAGCTGCCGGAGCACGGAAATATCTCAATGTTTCCCCCAATGACGGTACCGCCGGATATTGCCACTGCGCTAAATGTATGGCTCTCGACACCCGCAAGGAGGGTGAAAACTTCTACTCTCACCTTACCGACCGCTATCTCAACTTCTGGAACCGTGTCCTCAAACGCGCCAAAGAGATCAATCCGGATGTGATGCTCGTGACCTACGTTTACAGTTACTACCGTCATCCGCCCCGGAGAGAGAAAATCGAATATCCTGATTCAATGCTTTGCGGTCTGGTGCCGATCCTTGCGGAAGATTCCGAAGCTCTTTTCAAAGCGTGGAAAG
>JAZRNP010000356.1:0-6236 GCA_045648225.1 Victivallaceae bacterium
ACTCCTTGGCTCACAGAACGACATGGCTACGATCCGACTTGGGTGAAGCAGGACTGCTTCACCCTGATCGAACTCCTTGTCGTTATCGCTATTATCGCTATTCTGGCGGCAATACTGCTTCCGGCTCTGGGGAAAGCCCGGGAACGCGGGCGGAGTTCTTCATGTATAAGCAATCTGAAACAGCTCGGTATGGTGTTGAGTTACTACGCCAGTGACAATGATGACAATATGGTTCCGGCAAATCAGGGAACCAATCAATATTTGTGGGAGCATACGCTTGCTTCGGTTGGATACTTGGATCGTCTCGGGAATGCCAAAAGCGGATATACCAAGCTGGACGGTAATAAACTGCAGGTGCTGCTCTGCCCCTCTGATACGAGTCCGGTGAGTGACTATGACTCGGTGAAAAAATACTATGTGCCGCTCTCTTACGGTTATAACGGTCATATCGGTATTTCTGATAAGGATCATGAGCGGCGTACAAAAGTCAGTACTATGCTCAAGTGGGTTACCTCAATGCCGGTGATCGCGGATGCATGGAGATATGTTGATGTAAAAGGTGGATCCAACCCGCACTTTAAAGTTCGAACTCTCAACGGAACTTATTATTCGCTCAAGCCTTACAACGCTCACAGTTACGGTGTGAATTTCCTCCGTCTGGACGGTAGTGTCTGTTCTGACGGTTATATCTATTATCAGGCAAAAAGTGGTTACGCTGAACCATGGCATCGTGATGATCCGAACAATAAATATTGGTACAAAGTTACAACAAATAAAGAGTTATGGTAACAAATTAAGGAGCAAAAAAAGAAAATGAAACTCAAATGTCTGATGCTGGCAGCAATTGCCGCAACGACCATGCTTCCGGCTGCGGAATTTACCTTCGCTTCCGGCGGTAAAAGCAACTACAAGATCGTTATTGCTGAAAAACCCACCCGGCAGGTCAAACTTGCTGCTGATGAACTGGCTTCGTTCCTGAAGCAGATCACCGGAGCGGAAATTCCGGTCGTCTCCGATAAGACCGCCAAAGGCAAATATGAGATCGTCCTCGGCGAAACCAAACGCAATATCGCCATCCCGGAAAAATTCAAAGTCACCAATCACGAGGGATTTGCTCTGATCACCGATGGTGATTCGCTTCAGATCCGGGGCAAGATAGCACGCGGTACGCTGTATGGTGTTTACGATTTCCTCGACGAAAAACTCGGCGTGCGTTTTCTGGCGTGGGATTACACCCATGTACCCAAAAAATTCACCCTCAAAGTCGATCTGGAATCCTATAAATATGAGCCTCCCTTTGACTACCGCAACATCATCAGCTGCGGCGATGCCAATGCCGCTCCTGAATACAAAGAGGGCGCCTGGGCGGTTCGCAACCGGCTCAATTCGGTCTGGGCGTACATCCCGCTCGGTCCCAACGGCGTTAAAGTCGGCGGTTTGAAGCATCTGGGCGGTTTTGTGCACAACCTGCACTTCCTGATGCCCCACAAAAAATATTTCAAAGATCACCCGGAATACTTCGCTATGCGTGCCGGAAAACGCCGTGCCATGCAGTATCCCACCGGACGCTTCGCTTCTCTGCCCTGTCTCTCCAATCCGGAGGTGAAAGAGGTGATCGCCGCCGAAGTGCGCCGGATTCTCAAAAATTATTTCAAAGGCAAACAGGCTGATCCGGATGATCAGATCCTTTTCCCCATCGACTATCACGACCACAATCAGGTCTGCCAGTGCGAACCGTGCAACAAGATCAATGAAGAGGAAGAAACTCAAGGCGGAACCATGTTCCGTTTCCTCAACGCTCTTTCTGACGACATTTCAAAAGATTATCCCAATCTGATCTTCTCCTCGCTCGCCTACGGTCCCACCCTCAAACCGGGCAAGACCAAACTCCGCAAAAACATCATCATCCGCTACGCTCCCATCCGTATGGATAATGCCCGTTCGCTGGATGATCCCAAGTGTCCGGTCAATATCACCCAGTTGACCCACTTGAAAAACTGGCTCGCCGCCGGAACCCAGTTCCATGTCTGGTACTATGCCGGTAACTTCAACGGCGGTATCACTCCCCATCCCGACCTCAAAGGTATCGAGATGAACTTCCCGCTGCTCACCCGCCACGGTATGAAAGGTATGTTCTGCGAAACCGTCCAGAGTGCCGGTATCGAAATGAAAGAACTTCGTGCCTACATCATCTCCAAATATCTGTGGCGCCCGGAGAAAAATATCCGTGATCTCGTTATCGAATTCTGCCGTCTCTACTACGGCAAAGGCGGAGATAAAGTTCTGGAATATCTCAAACTTATCCACGATTATCACTACAACGTCGTTGATGTCAAACGT
The DNA here is from genome assembly GCA_045648225.1 of Victivallaceae bacterium. Lineage (GTDB taxonomy): Bacteria > Verrucomicrobiota > Lentisphaeria > Victivallales > Victivallaceae > UBA1784. The sequence goes on from JAZRNP010000356.1 coordinate 2,341, forward strand.
GACACTCCGCTCACCCTCCGCGGTGCTCCGGCTTACAGCCATGCTTACGATATGGATATGATCGACAAGATGGACAAGATCCTCGACGAAGCTGAACGCCTTGCCGAAGATCCGGTGAAAAAACTCCACGTCGCTGTCATGCATATGCCCGCCTGGAATTTGCGTCTGGTCGCCGCAATGAATACTGAACGCCGTGTGACCGTATTGCCGGATATGTGGAATTTCAAGACTGACCCGGAAAACAAAATCACTCCGGCTGAAGATGCTTCCAAATGGGGTAAGATCAGTATTACTGACTTCTGGACCAATCAGGCACCCTACAAAGAATATCACGGTACGGCCTGGTACTCCGTCGATTTTACGGTGGATGAAAAGGTCAAAGATGAGATGCTGAGCTTGTATTTCACCAGCGTTGACGGCGAAGTCGAGGTCTATATCGACGGTAAACTCGCCGGTAAAGTTACTGACAACGCCTGGAATACCGGATTCTACGTCCATCTGCCCTGGAAACTTGCTCCCGGCAAGCACGTGATGAAAGTCAAAGTCACCAAAGACCGCAGCGCAGCCGGTATCTGGAAGCCGGTCGGTTTGCTCAATATGGCGCAGAAACCCTCCGCTCCCACCCTTAACGCCGCCAAGCGTTATATGGAGACTGAACTCGGTTTCATCAAAGGCAAACGCCGTGAAAAAAATGAAAAACGCCGCCGTCAGGAGGTTTTCAAGCGGATCAACACTCTGCTTGAGGGACGTCAGGCTCCCATTACTTCCCTTGCTTCCGGCGTGGTGGTCAAAATGGCGCACACATTGACCAACGTTCACAAGACCTTTGCTTCGGTCAAAGATGCCGATGCCTTGAGTGGTTTTTGCGTCCGCCAGCTTGCCAACAAGCGGTGGACCCTCGGTCAGAGTGTCAACCATCATATTTACGATATGTTGAAAAAAGATCCCAAAGGCGAATATAAAGTCCGGATCCGGTTGAAAGCCAAAAAGACCGGCGGCAAAGGCGATGCTGCAATTATCAGTTTCTGCTATTATAATAAAGGTTCCTGGAGCGGCGGCAACTGTGCGCCCACGGTGAAACTTTCCCTCAAGGATCTGCCGGATAATAAATTTGTCTGGTTCGAATACCCCCATAAATTGAAGTATAAAGCTGATGTCCGCAGTCAGATGATTTCGGTGCGTGCCGCCAATAACCCGGCAAACATGGAATATCTCCACGTGGATGCGTTTGAAATCCGTCCCGCCAACGCTCCGGCTCCGGCAGCTGAAAACAACCCCGGTGCTGAAGCAAAAAAAGAGGCGGTCGTTTTTCACGCCAAAGATTTCAAATCTGCCCACAAGACTTTCCGGAAGGTTGCCGATAACACTGCTGATAAAAAACAGTGCGTTGAACAAACTGCCAATAAAAAATGGACTCTCGGTCAGGGTATCAACTGCGTCGTGAGCGACCTGTTTGACGATATCGAAAAGGTCAACACCTACCGCGCCCGCGTCCGGATCAAGGTCAAAAAGAAAGGCAATGCCGGTCTCGGTGCAGTTATCAGTTTCTGTTATTACGAAAAAGGTTCGTGGCGCGGCGGCAACTGTGCCCCGGATCTCAAGGTCGCACTTAAAGACATTCCAGATAATGAGTGGATCTGGGTGGAATATCCCCATGTCCTCAAATACAAGGAAAATGTCCGTTATCAGTTGATCAATGTCAAGGCACCGTTCAATCCGCAGAATGTGGAATATATCCGGGTCGATGCCTTTGAATTCACCCGGGCAAATTAATTTCAGGTATGATTGCAAAATGAGTTTCGAACGCGATTTCCCCAAGGATTTTGTTTGGGGCAGTGCCTCCGCCAGTTATCAGGTGGAGGGCGCCCCCTTTGAAGACGGCAAAGGTGCTTCCGTCTGGAACGAATTTGACAAACGCCCCGGCACCATGCGTGATGATGTCAACGGCGATGTCGCCTGCGACCACTACCACCGTTACAAAGAAGATATCGCCATCATGCGCCAGATCGGTCTTACCGGATACCGCTTCAGTTTTGCCTGGAGCCGGATTTTCCCGGAGGGCAGGGGACGGATCAATCAGAAAGGTGTTGACCACTACAAACGGGTCTGTGAAGAGCTGCTCAAAAATGGTATTGAACCGTTTGTGACTCTTTACCACTGGGATCTGCCGCTGGCTTTGCAAAAGGATTTCGGTGGCTGGGAATCCCGGGAATGTGTCAAATATTTTGGTGAATATGCCGATTTGGTCGGTCGGGAATTCAAAGGTCTGGTCAAGCATTACTGCACGACCAATGAATTTCTTGCCGCTTCCGATGTGGCTTACAGCATGGGGTTGATCGCTCCGGGATTGAAGCTTCCCAAAAAGCGGGTCAACCAGATCCGTCACCACCTGCTGCTGGCTCACGGTACGGCACTTTCGGCGTTGCGTGCAGCTGACCGCGACGCCAAAATTTCGCTTGCCGAAAATTCTACTTTCCCCGTTCCTCTGATCGACACTCCCGAGGAGGTCAATGCCGCCAAAAAGGCACTCCGGGAGGTCAATGCCCACTTCCTCACTGCTGTGATGGAGGGTAAATATCTGGACTGCTATCTGGAAAAAGAGGGTGCCAATGCTCCGGAATTCACAGATGCTGATATGAAGATCATCAGTCAGAAAATGGATTGGCTGGGGTTGAATATCTATTCCGGTAAACGACTCCGCTATGCTCCGGAAACCCCGGAAGGCTACCGCTTTTTTGAAGAAACCGAATTGACCCGGCAGACCGGTATCGCCGACTTTAATTTTGAACCGGCAGGAATGTACTGGGGATGTCGTATCGCTCACGAATTGTGGGATGTTCCGGAAATTTATATCACCGAAAACGGCAAACGTTCACTCACGGATGTGATTGATCCGGATGGCAATGTTTATGACGATGAACGTATCCGCCATCTGCGTCTGCAGCTGCTCTACATGGAAAGAGCGATCCGGGATGGTGTGCCGGTAAAAGGTTACTTCCACTGGAGCTTCTCCGACAATCTGGAGTGGCACCACGGATTCCGTCCCCGCTTCGGTCTGGTTTATGTCAACTATACCACGCAGGAACGCACTCCCAAGTTGAGTGCCAAGTGGATGAGTGAAGTCATCAAGAGCGGCCGGATCGTCTGAGATCGACCGCCGATAAAAAAAGGAGTGCTGCAAAATTGCAGCACTCCTTGATTTTTTTATGGCAATGCCGGAGGCGATATTACATCAGCATACCGCCGTCAACATTGATGCACTGACCGGTGACGTAGTCGGAATCCGGTGAGCAGAGGAAGTAGACCACGTTGGCCACATCTTCGGGTTTACCGCCGCGCTTGGCGGGGATGATGGTGAGGAAAGCTTCACGGGCAGCTTCCGGCAGCTGGGCGGTCATGTCGGTGACGATGAATCCGGGAGCAACGGCATTGACCTGAATGTTGCGGGCACCGAATTCTTTGGCGGTGGTTTTGGCCAGAGCGATGACACCGGCTTTACTGGCGGAGTAGTTCGCCTGACCGACATTACCCATGCGGCCGACAACAGAAGCGATATTGACGATCTTACCGGCACGCTGCTTCATCATCGGACGGACGACCGCTTTGGTGAAGTTGAAGGTACCTTTGAGGTTGACGGCGATAACCGCATCCCACTGGTCTTCGGTCATCTTGAGCATCAGGGTATCTTTGGTGATACCGGCGTTGTTGACCAGAATATCAACTTTACCGAAATCGTTGACCACTGCGGCGACGGTAGCTTCGGCATCTTCCATTTTTGCGACGTTGGCGGCGTAGGCTTTGGCTTCAAAACCGGCTGCGGCGAATTCATCCACGGTCTGCTGGGCAGTTTCGAGCAGGATGTCAACGATTGCAAGGTTGGCAAGTCGGATCGTAGC
>JAZRNP010000357.1:0-2517 GCA_045648225.1 Victivallaceae bacterium
CGATGCCGCACCGGAATTCAAAATCAAAAAAGATTTGCCGCGAATCGACGGCGCATACGCTCTCTATCCGGTTTATTCCGGCGTTGTCCGCGCACTTTATGATCGTCAGGAATTTGATAAAGAATCCTGGAAATATTTGAATACCAACGGTTCGGATATGACATTCGCCAAGTTGCTCAATGACAGAGCCGATCTTCTTTTCAGCGCGCCGCCCTCAAAAAAGCAGATCGCCGATGCCAAAGCCAAAGGCTTGAAGTATGAAATAACTCCATTTGCCAAGGAAGCCTTTGTCTTTTTTGTCAACAGTAAAAATCCGCTGAAAAATCTGACTTCAGAACAAATCCGAGCTATCTATTCCGGGAAAATCACCGATTGGTCGCTGATCGACCGCAGTTTGAGCGGAAAAATCAAACCTTTCCAGCGCAACGAGGGCAGCGGCAGTCAGACCATGCTGCAAAAGATCATGGGCGACACGCCGATCATGCCGCCATTGAAAGAGGATCGTCTCGTCGGTATGGGCGGGATCATCAACGATGTTGCCGGTTATCGCAACTATAAGGAGGCGATCGGCTTCAGTTTCCGCTTTTTCTCTACGGAAATGTTCCGCAACGGAGAGATCAAACTGCTTTCGATCGACGGCGTTGAGCCTACGATGGAAAATATCCGCAACGGCACTTATCCGTTTATTGCCGATTGCTGTATAATCACCGTCAAACCGCGCGATGAAAATGTCCGAAAGATCGTCAACTTCATGTTTTCGCCCGCCGGACAGGAATTGATCGAAAAGACCGGTTATGTGACCATACCGCAGTTCTAAGGAAAATATGATATGGACGCTGAACTGAAACAACATCTCAGGACAACCGGAATATTGGTGTTGATTTTAGCATTGATACCGTGGCTGATGCTTCCGGTATTGTTATATACACCGCTGGCTCAGCTGTATATATTGGTATTTTTATCCTATGTAGTGTTATCCCTGTATACTCTCTTCCGGATAAGTCGGCTCATTTGGAAATTACCACTTCCTAAAATCGGACGACAACTTTGTTTCATGCTGATGCTGATTATTTTTCCGGTATTTGCATGGCATTGGTATGTGTACAGCTTCTTGCTGATCGGGATCATATTGCAATAAAATCACAGATCAAGCAAATTTGCTAAAGTTCGAAGACCGTGGAGTGATTTGGAAACCTCATCCAAATCATTGATCGCATCACGCTCATCCTCCTGTTCCCGGTCAAAATCTACGGTGATCTCCAGATCTTTCAAGGTATGAGACTTTGGTCTTTTGTATTTTTTCAATTTCTCGATCGTATTACGGGTATCTTTATATTCGCCGGCAAGATCGATGGTGTTCTCAAGATCTTTCAAGGTATTGGAGTTTGTTTTTTTCAATTTCCTGAATCTGTCCATCAAACGCCTCTTGAAAATTTGATTCAATCCAAGTCGATAGCTTCACCCCAAAAGAGGAATTGGACACGCCCGGCGGCATAGGGCAGCGCAAACGCCTGATACAGCTCCGTAAAATCCTGGGTCGCTTTGGCAGAAACACCGGAACGGCGGTGGCTGAATTCCCATTCGTGGATCGGGATGAAGCGGCAGGCATATTTTTCGTTCAGCTTCCGCACCGGATCATCACCGGAGGTAAAGTAGGGTGTAAGGAAGGTGTAATCGACTTTACGATTCCATTTTTCGATATTTTCAAGGCAGAGATCGAAGCCACTGCCGTGATAAATATCGCCCCGGACAAAAACCGTCTTTCCGTTGGAAAGGGTGAATAAAAACATCGAATTGTCGAGTCCCTTTTTGTGATCATGTCCCTGCCAATTAAGGTAGGTTTTGCACCAGGGGGCATCAAAGGTCTCCGAAGCAGTTGCGCCTTTGAGCATCCAGCGGTCAATTGCCTCCTGCGGCATGATCATGGGCTTTTTTCTTGCCGCGAGCGCATCGCACAATTCCGGTCCGAAGTGATCGGGGTGGGAATGAGTACAGAAATAGATATCAATAATATCGGCAAGTTTTTCCACTTGCTCACCGGTCATACGCATGGCAGTTTTTCCGAAACCCGGCACGCAACCGATGTTGATGTCAACTGCAAACGTCCGGTCCTTGTCTTTGATGATAAAACCGGAACTGTATAACTTCCAGAAACGGGGAACATCGCCCTTATATTCCGAAACTTCCCGGATGATCCGGTCGACCTGAGCCTGATAGAATTTACCCAGCTCCAAGGAGCGTTCGGAGTTGGCTTTGGCCAGCAGAGCATCGACTTTGTAAAGCAATTTTTCCCGTTCCGGCATCACTGCAAAGCGGGGAGGATTTCCGGCAAGCTCACAGGAGGCCTTACAGAGTTCCTGATAATCTTCAGTGTTGAAAAGCACTTTGTAGGAGATTTCCGGAAGAGCCGGTTTTGCAGGTTCAGCCTTTGCCGATTTTCCGGCAATAATTTTTCCGGCCCAAACCAATACGCCCAAAAACAGCAGCCCAATAATAAAAACAGACTTTTCCATAACA
>JAZRNP010000358.1:0-8580 GCA_045648225.1 Victivallaceae bacterium
GATTTTTTCTTTTTACGTTGTTGCTTTCTGCATAACGCAGAAAGCGTGATTTTTTATTGGGTTGCCCTGCGCTTCTCGCCCTACGGTCTGCGATGCTCGCGCCCACTTCGCTTCGCTCGTGTCGAATCCCTCTTTCTCCGCCATTTTTTTGCCTTGATTTCAAGGCAAAAAAACATGAAGCCCGAAAAGGCTTTGCTTCATACCGCATCTGCGGTGCTTCATATTTTGCGGCAATGCCGCAAAATGCTTCATACGCCGACAGGCGTGCTTCATAAAAATGAAGCCTTTTCAGATGAAGCAACTTCGTTATGAAGCATTTTCCGTTTCACTCCAAATATGAAGCATTCGCTTCGCTCATATGATGTAAAAATGAAAAATGAGAGTTCCGGTTTGCAATACTTCATCACAGATAGTATATTAACCAACGGATATTAAACAATAATTGTTCTCAAATCCGGGTGATGCTGATAAAATCCATCAATACAGCAAAAGGAGAGGAAAAGTGAAAAAACTTTTCTTATTTATATTACTGGCAACAACTTTGAATCTTTTTGCACATTTTCCGATAGCAGTAGATACTGATAAAAGCCGTGGTTTGATATATTGTACCCGCGCGTTTGCGCAGCGAGTGCATAATGGTTTGCACAGCGAGTTGTTGATTTCTGTGCAAACCATATAAACATGTGAATTTCATATTTACACAAAAAAATCCCCCGGGGAATTCCCGCGGAGGATTGTATTTTATTTAGAAGTGCTGTCGCCGGTGCCAGTTGTTCCAGGCTTACCGGGTTGTGTTTCTGAACTGGAACTGGAGACACCGTCAAGGTTGACCTGCAGATCGTTCTTGGTTGACTGGATGATTTTTGCGATTCCCGCCACGCCCTGCTGGTCCGGTTGTATGGAGATGAAGCCTTTATTTGTCTTTCCCACGAATATCTTTCCGTGCGGAGTCGGATCGTTCACTGTTCCCCCTGACACCGAAATGTAAGCGGTGAACCCGTCTTCCCACATGACTACACTTTTCTCTTTGGTAGAAGACACCAGAGTGTGTAAAACGCTCTCAGAAGTTTTTGTTTCTTTTACCACTTTCCCGTTGTCGTCAAATTCCAGAATCGTGCTGCCGGTTGAAGCGCACCCGGAAATAACTGCTGAGAGAGACAGCATCGCGAGGAACGATATTTTACCCATCAAATAATCTCCTTGTTTCTATACCCGCGCCATCCGAAAATCTGGCAAAGCAATGCAAGCGCCACCGCTTTGATGCTTTGCACGATTACGGCGCGGAGTTTAAACCTATGTTTATATATGGCGAAGCGGACACCGTTACAAAGGAACCGCCAGTTCGCAGCAGTGAAAGCCTTATATGTGCGGGGCGCAAAGGTGAACTCCCAATCGTGGATCAGAGCGTCCGGCTCGAACGGTTCAAGCAGCCATGTAACGAATTCGCGGAACCGGCTGCTCCATGCGTCCGGTCCCACTCCGTTGTAACATTTGCGCAGGGTTTCCGCGCTACTGTCGGAAAACCCCTGCGGAGTCGAGAGTTTCGCTGCTCTGATCTGCAGCAGAAGTGCGGCGATTTTTTCAATGCTTGCAAAATAATACATCAGAAAGTTTCCATAGCCGTACGGATCGCCTGAACAACCGGAGTCCAAGCTGCCTTGTCCTCCACCAACAGCAGGGAATAGCGGCGATTGAGCTTTTCAAAGTCGGATTTAACGACATCAGGACTTACGCAGTTAGACGCCTTTACTGCAACTTTGATCAATCGAAGAACGCCGGAAGGAGATTTTACATATTCGAGCAGACACCGCATGGAGATTGAGTAGATCTGTTCATCAGTGAAAAATTTGGCTGTTCTGGCTCCGGCAATATACACCCGGTCGTACAAAGAAGGATTTTCTATACAGAACTGAGCCGCGTCTCGGAGAAAGGTATGAAATTTCTTATGACAATATGCGATCTGTTTTTTGTAGAAAATTCTGGTGCGGAGGCCAACGGAGTATTTGTCCGAGACGCGGTCAACGACAGCACACAGATCCGCGAAAGTGGCTGGAGTTTTTGAATTGATTTCCATAATGATGGAAACGAACGCCTTCTGCTCCGGAGCGGTGGCGGCTTCGAGAGCAGCATTGAGAGTAGCTGAGTCCGCGGAGTTCATATTGGGTCGGGTAAATGTTGCCGCGCTGGCGGAAAAGACTGCTGCAAAAATGGCAAAGACAAAGAAAATGGATTTCATAAATTTTAGTCTCCTGTGTAAATTAGTTGTTTGTTAATGATTCTGCAATTTACTCAATTTTAGTTCATAGGCGTGTCCCTCCGTCCGGCTGATACTCCTTACACAAATTTTCGCTGCTGCCGTCCCGGTTGCTGCCGTCAGCAGAAAATGTCAATGTCGATTGAAACCCGGCTTTCAGCAGCTGGCGCTCGATCTGTCGCTTCAGGGCTTCGTTAAATTTATGACTTCGTCCGGTATGTCTGGTCGAGGAAAAATATGGCTTTTCGCCAACGACAAATCCGATTTTGTGCGGATGATCTGCAACAGCGGCGAAGAGTTGTTTCAGGGCGTTACGATTGGCTGCGCCGGGATAGCCGAGCCCAGTTATAAGTACGGCGGAGGAATTTTCCGGCAACGCGATTGTCGTGGTAAAATTTTTTTCCTCCGTTCCGGTAGCGGCCGTTTGTCCCCAATAGGCTTGTCCGATAATGCCAATTTCAGGGTTGGCGTCTCGCGCGAATCTTATAATATAATTGGTGTATGCTTTGTCAGGTAGATACAAGTGTACGCTTGTACGCCAGTGCCCTGTCAAAATAGCATCAGCCCGTGTGGCGAGCCGGGAGATGAATTTTGCTATTTCATCCGGATCACGGAACACCGGGGCGTGCAAGCTTTCTTTGCCCCCGACATAGACAATGATAATTTTCATTCCCGTGCTTTTAATGTAATCAGCGGTCATGGCCAACTGAATAAGATCTTCCGTAGTATCAAAACACAATAATACAGCGTTAAACTTTTTTCGGCGATAGTCCGCCAGGCGCTTGGCAAGGACGGTCATTTCTTCAGGAGATCTGGGACAACGCACTTCAGAAATAATCTTCAATCCCATCTGAAGCGGCTTGAACTCCGGGGAGTAACCCAAAACGGTCGGATCAATAAATATCTTTGCCCACTTTGCCCAGGAGGTTGAATCGAGTTTTCCAAGGGTAGGATCGTGCTTTAACGATCGCTGATCCGTCAGCAGCTCTTGTTGTTGCCGCTGCAATTGTGCAAAGCGCGGGAGATCGTCAGTCACGCTACTGACTTTTAAACTGTCAGCCGCTTTTGATGTATCAACGGAAATAGTTTCCGGAGTAATTTTTTCAAGCTTTTCCGGGGTGGCTATGGCAGCGGCAACTCCAACCGTATTAACCAATGGAATGTCCACTGTGATGGCGGTTACATCATCTGCCGTATTCATTGCGTCGTTAACAGCAATGCTGCTGTATGCTGTACCCAATGCTAACGCAGCTCCTATTGCTATTGCCGCCGAACCTGCCGCTATCAGTTGCGCATTTTTACTCATTGTGCTCTCATCCTTTATAAATACAAAGACCCCCAGGGGCAATCGCTGCTGGAATAGTCTTCCTTGCTTGCAATAATTTTTCCGTCCAGAGTGTACTGAGTTAAGCTCACCTTATACTTTCCTGTTCCTTCAACCAACGCCGGGCTTATGGGGAAAGAGGAAATGTCTGAGGTAAAAACAAATCCGCTTGCAGTATATGCATAATCACCGCCGAAAACAGTTGGCGTTGGGATATTTAACTTAACCAAATAATAATCTCCCGGAATCCATTCACAGTTTTCATAAACATACTGCTTGTAATATCTTTGGCCGTTGACGATTCCGGATTCAACATAACTGCCCGCGTAAATTGTAGTATCAACATGATATTCGCAATCCTCTTTCCGAAATCCCTTATGGCAGATATCGCAAATATAACTTGTATGAGACGGGTGCAGGCACTTATATCCGCACCACGAACATGTCGAACTCAAAGTACCGACGCCGAAAATAAAACTATGTGCGCCTAGCGGGATTCCACATATGGCACAAGTACCACATAGGGTTTCTGTTGCATCCGGGCAATAATGCGTTTTGCTATAACCGCATACGGTACAGAGGCGACATGTTCCGGTTATAACACCGTTGCCGGAGCCCTTGATAATATAGTCGTGCGCGATGACTTGATTGCAATCTTTGCACCGGTGTCCTGATTCAAGAGCTCTCCATCCGTTCTCGTGAGAGCACTTGTATCCACACAAACGGCACGTCCCATTCGTGTAAGAATGAGAGAGCGCCACACGGCAAACTTGACAGGTATGGGTCTTGACACCGCTCGCGGTATATGCCGGATGTTCACATGGAGTATTGCAAATACCACATTTTCCGTTGTTCCATTGATGTTCGGCGCAAATTTTTCCGCAAATAGTGCATGTCGATTCCCAGAATGTGTGTGGTGCGTGCATTTTCCCACAGCGTGAACAGTTTCCCGATTTGTCATGAAAAACGCAATGATGAGTCCCCGTCATCAATGCAAAAACAAGTTTTTTGTTCATCTCCCCCCCTCAATAAGCAATAGCGTTGTCTTTGATGAGCAACGCCAGAACGCTTGCGCCTTCAGCAAAAGCGGGCGCGCCGCGGAATTCGCGCTTAGATAGAAAGCTTTCAAGGTTGAAAGATTCAGCTCCGCTTCGGCTTCGAAAATACAGCACAACAGGAATATATTCTCCTACTTTATAACCAAGAGATCCGGTGAAAGTATGTCTGCCCCAAAGAGGGCGGGCATCGTTACATACAACAGAATATTTAGGGTTGACAATATTTTTCAGGCAGGTCCATCCCGCCGTTTTGTCATAATAGTATATAGCCAACTGAACAATATCGGTATCGCAGGAGCCGTCATCACTGACGAATCCTTCGAACGCCACATTGAGTGTCAGTGGAAATGACGCATTTATTACTGCGGCCGGTTCCAGCTCCCCCCCAAGCTGCCCAGAAAGCCAGGCAAGTCGTTCGGCCCAAGCGGGGGACAAGACGCCAAGAAGCATGCCATTTCCACCCGTAATAGTTTGCCGTTCATTATGTAATCTGCTGTTTGGATCGCTGTTGAAGCACGCCAGAAGCGTTATTGTTGCACATAAAGTCAGCAGTAATGTCAAAAATTTTTTCATCCTGAAATCTCCTAAATAGTTTCCGTAACGGCAATCTGTAATGAGCCGAAGTTGGTGACAACAACAACAAACACCTTATTCCCCGAACAAACCATTGAACGGTCTTTGCCATTGGTTACGGTCAATGTATGACCGTTCGCATTGCAGTTTAAAATAAGTGCACTACCGAAATTAACATTATTGATGTCAGCCAGATCAAGTGTTGCATCACCGGCAAGGGTGAAATTTTGAACATCTCCATTTACATAATCAAAGTTCAGCGTTCCAGAGATTTCTCCCAGCCGCTCAACGAGAAGCTGCTCTGCATTCGGCAACCTGATTGGACGCATATCGGCAACATCGCCACGAAAGCTGAATCCAGTCCAATCATCGCCGGTATAATTGGTATCCAACCATTTGTAGCGGGCGTAATACTTTTCTCCAGGGACATAGTCTGAAAACATTTCACTGTCAATGGTAAATTCAATACTGCTGCCATAATCTGGAACACCAACGCAGTTTTCCGTAAGAGTTTCCCAATCTTCGTTCCGAAAAACCCGCATTTTCGCAAAATGATCAATCATGGCAATTCGTGCGTAGTTTGCCGGAGTACCGTCGTCATTATTGACGAATGTTCCGTCCCCGGATATGTCCAGTACCAGAGAGAGGTTGTCACCATCGCTATCGGTCGGTATTGGCAAAGTAATTGTGCTTGGAACCGCGGTGGTAGCGCTTGTGGGATCGCTGCCGGAGCCGGAAAAAATTTCCTCGTATGCATCAACAGCGGCATTTTCTACAAGAAACACACCGATTTGTTTGGCTTTTAATCTTTTTACTACATAAAATTTTCCATTATCGACACAAAAAACAACAAGTCCTACATAAGGGTTTTCAATATTAAACATCTCCGATTCGGCGGAAATGCGGCTACGCGCGTCGAGCGGCGTATCGGTGCTGGCAGGTATCACCGATGAAGCGACAATTGTATTTGCCATATCATTATTCCTCAATATAAACAATCATATTTCCAGTGACGAGATTGAACTCGCCGAAGATATAATATACTTCGCCATCTATTGTAACCGAGCTGCATCCATTGGCCCCGGTTCCGGCGGCGCCATTGCTTAACGCAAAGGCAGTTTTTCCTCCGAAACCATCGTCCTTGTAAGCAGTCAACCCGGCGGGCAGCAGGATGATCGTCCAGCTGCCAGGCGAAACGCTGCCAAGCTCAAATTTGCCGGTTTCCGCCTGAACGGAGACGATTTGCGGCTGGCTCAAATCCGCCGGGGAAAGCTGTGTCACTGAAGTTATTGAACTGTTACTGATGATGCCGTAGTACATATTGCCGCTTACCGTTCCGAATCCCGGTTGATCTGATGCATCAGCAATAAGCATTCTTGTTAAATAAACTCGTCCGGTTTCAAAGGTTTGCACAGTGGGACCGAGATGTATATATATTTTATTGTCAGTCTTGATGATTTTTGCTACGCCTGCATCGTTGAAGTAAGGCAGAGTCAATTCGCCCTCATCAGTGTCGATGGCGACGCTTGCAACCGAGACATCGGGAAAGTCGGCGACATTGATATAAAAGAATCCGTTCTCCGGCGCGGTAAATTCAACCGGCGCAAGCGCTGTAATAGCTGCGGAAATACCGTCATTTGGCCGTTCCAGAGTAACGCCCTGCGCAAAATATATTCTCCCGGTTTCAAACGCGGGAACATTTGAGCCGAAGTACAAATAAAACATTCCGTTTTGCTTGTACAACTGCCGAATGCCTTGATCATGGTTAAAGGGGAGCTGTTGTTCTCCCTTGCTGGTATCAATAACAACAGCGGAGACCCACGCGCTTGGATAATCCTTCAATGCGAATGAGAGGTAGCGTGTTTCATTCCACACACCGGGCGGGGCGGTAAACTCAACGCACGGGATCAACTTGGCATTATCGCCATCCCGCCCGCCATATTCAACCTTGATCAGAGGATCATGCCAGTCGCCATAACTGTTGGAACGCTTTTTATAAAAATGCCATGTCGCCGTTCTGGACTCTTCGTCATTAACAATAGCTGCAAAGACGAATCCGGCCGGCTCGCCGTCGTAGATACCGCGTTCTGATAATCCTCCGGTTGCGTCAATCTGAAACGATGTTCCATCTTTGCCGGGTTCTCCATCTTTGCCCGGCTTACCGGCGCGGAGCTTGAAGTTCAAAATCGCGGCGTTTTCGGTCCCGACATTTTCAACGGCCGCGTCATCATCGTACTCAACATCAGTCACGCTGCCAACAGTTATTGTTGCAGCTGCGCCGTCTTCACCGGCGCCGGGGGGACCATAAAGCAGCGGCTGCCATGCCGACGGCACGCCGTTTTCACCGTGTCTGATCCGGTAAAACCGGTCATTCTCCTGCAGCTCACTGTGAGCGGAGCTGCCATCAGAGCTGTATTCCATAATCAGCTTGCGGGCGATGCGTGCTTCAAGCTCGCTTGCTCGGATCACCGGATCACTTTCTACCGGCTCCGGCGGTGTGCCGCCTTCCGGGTCAACGACTGCGGAGCAGCGGATATTAAAGCGGAGATACAGGGACACGCTACCGCTTGAATTGTACCCCCACAGCTCGAACTTAGCGTTGACATTCTCCTTGCCATCGACTTTGCGCAGGAACTCTGTGGTATTGGCGTCCAGATAAACAGCAACAATGCCTTCGGCAGATCGGCTCAAGTCAATCTGATTGCCGATACTGCGGCACATGACTTCCGTCTCCGATGCAAGGTCAGTATCTACTGCGGCGCGGCCTGCTACTATATCAGACAAATCAGCTGGTTCATCCCCATCGCCGCGAAAAATACTGATGTTCCACCGGGGCTGCTCCTTAAAGCGGAGAAGCGGGAGAACGCTGACCCGGCAGTTGTCTGCGTCAACCAGACATTGCAGGCTCATGTTGTAAAAAATGTCCATAATTATACTCCAAACTTCTCGTTACCGTGAATACTGCCACGGATGTTGTTTACATAAATAACAAGTTCCTCTGTTATTTGCAGAGTAAAAATTTTTCGATATTGGCCTTCGCGCGCTGGCAGTGCCAAAAATCCAAGATCAACGCCAAAAACGATAAATCTTGCGCCGGAAATCTCGCTGTAGTCCCAATGGCCGGACTGAAATTTCGCTTCAAAGGAGTATTCACCGGAGCGCAGGTGCTTAAAATAAGCTGTGCCGCCGGAGAATTGTAATTGGTTATCACCGGAATACCGCCACAGGACGCAGTTACAGTGAGAATTACCGTTTCTGCCGTTGAGCTGCATGATGACATGCGGCGTTACGGTACAAGATATGCTGCCAATCAACAAATGAGACGATTCCCAATCGGTGAGCAGCAAGCCGTCAGTATTGATTTTCAGCAG
>JAZRNP010000359.1:0-3950 GCA_045648225.1 Victivallaceae bacterium
CTGAAAACTGCCAATGGCAGACATATCACCACTCAGCGGGAGGCTGAAGCTGCTGCAAAAGATTTTCTTGAACGCAGAAAACGGATCAAGGAAGTTGATACCAGAACCGAGTATCTGGAAGAACGGGCAAAATTGAAAAAACTGAAAGCCCGCCTGACAATCACCCTGGATGATGCCTTTGATCTTCATCTTCAAAAACCGCATACACGGGTAGCTTCTCCTCAAATTGAAAAAGTCAACAGACGGTATTGGTATGACTTTGCTTCGTATCTCAAAGACAATTTCAATTTACGGACGCTGGACGAAGTTGAAAAGGAACACGCCGAAGCCTATATTGCCTACATCCGCAAAAACGGTCGCTGGAACCGGTCTATAAGATATATCGCCGGAAATTGTCCGCAACGCAAACCATTCAAAGATTATGAATCAGGTGGAGTATTGAGCAATACCACACTGAACCGTTATCAGTCTGTCTGCAAAGCGGTATTTACATTCCTGCTTTCAGATTTGGGGTACACTCTGGAAGAAAACCCGTTTTTCCATATCAAACCATTAAAACTGGAACCGGTGGAACGGGAAATTTTTTCTGAAGATGAACTGGCTCTGATCTTTGCCAATCCACCGCCATTGCAGAAAGCCTTGTTCACTCTTGGAATTTGCACAGGATTACGCCTGGGGGATGTTGCTACGCTTCGCTGGAAAGATGTGGAAATGACAGTTTTCGATGCAGACGGCAATCCTGATTTCTTCCAAAAAGAAATCCACCGGATCACCCGAAAAACTAAAACACTGGTGCATATTCCCATTGAATACGAACTTTCAGATTTTCTGGAAAAACAATGGGAGGTTTCCGGCATGGAAGAGTATATTGTTCCGGAAGCCGCTGAACTTTATCTGACTCATCACGGCGTTCTGAACAGAAAAATTCTCGGCTATCTCCATTCGCTTGGAATAGCGACAAGTAAAAGTGTTCCCGGACGCAAACGGGTGCAAAGCGTCAAAGATTTCCACAGTTTACGGCATTGCTTTTGTTATTATGCCGGTATCCGCGGTGTACCACTGCCTATCGTTCAGAGTATTGTCGGGCATTTGACATCTGCAATGACCAGACATTATCAGAGTCATGCTGACCGGGAAGCCCGTTTGCAGGGAATTTCACTGATGCGTGGATTGATTTCCAAAGAACCGGAAGTGAAGAACATAAAATACTCTCCGTTGCGTGATGTTTTGCGGGAACGGATCACCTCTTTCGTAAATGAGGCTACAGAAATACAACTGTTGCAGTTAAATGTAATTATTGACAAACTTGCCGCCAATGAATTACAGATCAGTTCCGGCGAAGAAGTGACCATTGATGCTGTGAAATTGCTGCCAAATGATGAAAAGATGTAACATCTGTGTTATCGTTACATTCCCCGAATGAAAAGTGCTTGTTATGTATCTTCCTGTATAGTATAATATGAAAGTAAACCCCATAACAATAGGAGGATATATATGTTAAAGAAAGAAACAATTGAAACTTTGCTTCAGGTTGTGGAGCCGCTTCATAAATGTGGAGTGATTCCGGAAGATGAAATGGAAGAACTGCGTTGCCTGATCACGGCAGATGAGTCGGACAAAATTCCGGACATGGAAAAAAATCCGTTGGAAGACCTGCAAATGTTTTCAGTACAGCGGACTGCCCGCTTTTTGGATCGGACGGTAAAAGGTGTTTACGATCTGGTCAATGCCGGAGAGCTGGAATTGGTGAAACTCGGTCATCGGACTTCCCGTATCACCTGTTCAAGCATCCGGAAATTCGTTGAAAAATGCAGAACCAAACGCGGAGTTTCTGAAATGGAAACCATAAAATAACAAACTTTCTGACGGTTTGAGATTGACTTTTCCGCAAAAGCGGTATAAGTTATAATCACTCAAATATGAGATGTTAAAAATGACACTAAATGCCCAACAATGGAAGACCCGGCTGAAAGAAGCAAGAGCCGAAGAACCGACATTGATCAACGCATCTGCGTTGACGGTTTTTCCGGCTCTTGATACTCCCGGAATGACAGTACAGATTGCAGCAGCAACCGCTGTTCGCAATCTGCTTTCCTATGCCATCGCATTGAGTATTCAAAACTATTCCAATCTTGACAGTGAAGAACTTCCGGAGAAAACAGCCATTTATCTTGATGACTTGCAGCAATGGCTTTTTGAACAGAATAATGCAGTATTGTTTATTGGAGCGAAACGGCTTGCTGTGCAAACAGATATGATAGAATCTGTCTATGAGTCCGCAGCAAAATATCCGGAGCCACCGGCAGAATGTATTGAAAGAATTTCCCAAGCCTGGCAAATGTGCCGGAAGCTCCTTGCCTTGAAAGATACCGATGACACAGAATGTTTGCGGCAGCTTTACTCTTTATCCAGTTTGTGGCATAAGAGTTTATCACGTCAACAGATGCAGCTTTTTCCGGTGTCAAAGCCATTTGAGTTTGCCGAAAAACACGTTGCAAGACATTTGAACAGAATAGATTACCATACAGCCAGAAGTCTTGTATGGGGCAAAGAATTTCACGATTTGATCCAGAAATATTTGGATTTGGGGTTCTGTCAGCGTACCGCATCCGCCAAAGCAAGAAAAGAATTTATCGCCAATCACCCGTATCCGGTCACAGATAATGAGCTGCTCAACGATGAGGCGATTCCTGGACATTCCAGACCTGCGATGCTGCGTTATCTGAAAATGTACCGTGAAAGTATCGCAAACCAGAAAGAACAATAAGCAACGCACTCTTGTCTATCAGGCAGGAAACTGTCTGATGGATTTTTATTTTCTAAAAAATGCAAAAATGAGATATTAAAAGATTGAAATTCTCGTGGAAAGATGCTATAGTAACAAAATGATTTACCAACAGTAGAGGATGAACCATGCAGCAAAATTCGACACCGACTTTGATTCCGATCAAAAATGCCCTTGATTTGAGAAAATGGGATCAGTATATAGAAGCAAACTGTTCAAGAAAGATCCACACCTATTTTCTTCTCGGACTTGATCTGGGCTTGCTTCCGACCTTTCTCCTGACCTTGAAATGGGATGATATAAAACTTGAAAAGAAGGGCAACCTTATCGGCAAGGTTGAGCCATATATTCTTATGCCCAGCAAGATACAGGATGAACCCCGTAAATTTTATTTCAACGACCGCACACTTGCAGCACTGGATAAACTTCGCAGTGAAAATCCGGATGATGTTTATATCTTTCAGAACAGTTACCGCAACTCCAAAAAAGATAAACCGGCTCCCATGACCAGCCGGTATATCAGCAGTTGTTTGAGCGATGCGGCAAAGAAAAGTCAAATAACTCTTCCCGGAGATGTGGGAGCAGTAACTTTGCGTAAATGCTTCGGTTATCATCATCTGGTACATGGGGACTGGTCTTTGCATGAAATGATGCGTTATTTTGAACAGCGGAGTCTTTCATTTACAAAGCACTATCTGGACATTACCGATGAAAAAATAATGATCCGCAGACCGGAAAAGTAATTTTCAGTCCACTGGAATCTTTCTTCCACCGGCACTTTTGAAAAGCCGGTGAGCGATCCCTGCAGCCAGCCATAACCCGGCAACCGGCAGCAGGGATTTTTGTTCATAGATACAATCTTGCAGATAAACTGCTAATGCCAGTGAAAATCCCAAGTACAGCCAGGTAATGACAATCAACGGAACCCGGTTGATAACTTTGCACTTTTTACGGCTCTTACGGCGGATCAGACACCATACATTTTCCAGAATAATGCCGATTGAAGCCAGCATCGTATCCAATCCGATACCGATAAACCACAAAAGAATCGTTGCCACGGTAATGATCCCGATTTCGGGAATTGGCAATAAAAAGTGATCCTGTTCCGTATAAATAAGGTAAAAGCCGCCAATGGCAATGCCGGTACAGATAATGCAAATTGCAA
>JAZRNP010000360.1:0-2295 GCA_045648225.1 Victivallaceae bacterium
TTGTCTTCCTAAGCCCGCTTGGCCTCCGACTTCTGTTTCAGAGGGAACCTGCCGCCGCCGGTACAGGATGATTTTCAATCCCGGCAAAAGGTCACTGCGGCAATTTCAACTTTGCGCCATGATGAACATTTTGACTGGGCCCTGCGTGCCGGTATCGTCAGCAGAATCCATCTCGGCATCTGCGGAGCTGAAACCGATATCATCGCTCATCCGGAAATATGCGTCTGCCGTCCGGCAGGCTTCCCGGAACCGGAAATAATTCTCAACTCTCCGGAAATCAGCCGTCCATATCTGGAAAAATTTTTGAGTGATGATTCGCTCCGGCAGCTTTTTCCCCGTCTGCCCTCCCCGGGCGAAAACTATATTCTGGACATCGACTGCGACTGCATCCTGTGCCGCAAAGCACTCTTTCCGGAAAATTCCGGAATCATAGATGAACTTTTGAAAAATGCCCGATTGATCACCATTTCTCTGGAAAATGACTGGGTGAAACTGCTCAAACTTCCCGGAGAAACCATTACCGGCACCGAAATCTCCCGGATAATAAAAGAACACACCCGCCAGCTCGACTGCAACAGAATATTTCCCTGATTTTAACAGCAAACGGGGTTGTAAAATCGTTCTTTGCGCAGTATATTATATGAATCGTATTGTAAACAAGTATAAATGTACTGAAAACATATTTTAAGAAAGGGCCTACAAGATGGCTAAAAACCTTATCGACTCCATCGCCATGGAGGTCAAAGAAGCCGGTGTCTGCACCCGTGAATTCACCTTTTCCGTCAATGCCGATTCCGCCAAAAGCGAAAGCGCAAAAGTTCTGAACAATATCGCCGGCATGGTCCAGCTGCCCGGTTTCCGCGCCGGAAAAGCTCCGCTCGGCATGGTCAGCAAAAAATATGCCGCCGAAATCGTTGAAGAACTCCGCAGCCGCTACCTCAGTGCCGCCGTCAGCAAAATCGAAGCTGATAAGTCCCTCGATCTGCTCAGCTTGCGGATCAAAACCCTCGACGAAGTCAAGGTCAATGAAGCCTGCAACTTTGTCTTTGAAGCAGTTTCCGCTCCGGAATTTGAACTGGGCGACTACAACGCCATCAAGCTCGATATCCCCGTCGATGCCGTCGCCGAAGAAGCCATCGCTGAACGCCTTGACCTCTATCGCAATATGTACGGAACCTACGGCGATGCCGATACCCCCGCCAAAAAAGAAGATATGCTCAAAGTCGACTACAAAGGCGACTTTGCCCTCGCCGAAGATGCTCCGGCTTCTCTGAAACGCCAGATCGAAGCCACCGACAGTTTTATGTGGCTCAATGAGCCCGAAAACATCCCCGGATGCATCGAAGCTCTCACCGGTGCCGAAGTCGGCAAAGAGTACAACTTCACCGCCAACTATCCGGCCGATTACCGCGAAGCTGAACTCGCCGGAAAGAGCGTTGCCTACACGGTCAAAGTTTCCGCCATCCAGCGTCGCAAACCCCTGACCGATGATGAACTCATCGCCCGCACCAACTCCGAGACCATGGATAAACTTACCGACAATATCCGCAAGAGCCTCGAAGCCGATGCCGAAAACAAACGCCGCCAGGAAGCTGCAGAAGCCTACTACAAGAAACTTGACGAATCCATCGACCAGTTCGACCTGCCCGAATTCCTCGTCGAAACCGAGATCCAGAAGGCTCTCGAAAGACTCGCCCGTGAAACCGTCAAGAGCGAAGAGGATGCCGAAAAGTTCAAAGCTGAACTCAAAGATCACCGTGCCGCCGTCGAAGCTGATGCCAAAGCAACCGTCCGCCGCACCCTCATCCTCCGCAAAGCCGCTCTGGCAGAAAAGGTCGAAGTTTCTGACAGCGAACTGGATTTCCAGCTCAATATGATGAGCCGCTACTATGGCTTCAACGCCAAAGAAATGCGCTCCACCCTGGAGAAAAACGGCGGAATCGACGAACTGCGCACCGATCTGATCAACGGCAAAGTTCTCGAAAAACTTTCAAGTGCCGCACTCAACTGAGTGCGGTTTAACGGATATTCAACCGGGTGTGCGGATAAAACGTCAGGAACATAATTTATGAAACAGACCAAATCCTATCTCGTGCCGACCGTCATTGAACAGACCAGTCAGGGTGAACGTGCCTTTGATATCTACAGCCGTCTGCTCAAGGATCGTATCATTCTGCTCGGTACCCCGATCGATGATGCCGTTGCCAATCTGGTTATCGCCCAGCTGCTCTTTTTGCAGGCGGAAGATCCCAAAAAGGATATCGAACTCTACATCAACAGTCCCGGCGGTTCCGT
>JAZRNP010000361.1:0-5891 GCA_045648225.1 Victivallaceae bacterium
GCAACAATGCCGGTCACACCGTGGAAATCGGCAGTGAACGCTATGTGCTTCACCTGGTGCCCTCCGGCATTTTCCGTCCGGAAGTCACCTGCGTCATCGGCAACGGCGTCGTGGTCGATCCCATTGCTCTGGATGCCGAACTGCGGGATATTGAAAGCCGCGGACTTTCCACCGCCAATGTCCAGCTGAGCAATCGCGCCCAGTTGATCTTCATCTATCACCGGATCGCCGATTCCATCAATGAAAACGGCGGAACCCGCAAAATCGGTACTACCGGACGCGGAATCGGTCCTGCTTACATGGATAAAATGCGCCGCAGCGGTATTCGTGGCGTCGACCTCAAATTCCCCGAACGCCTCGCTGAACAGTTCCGGACCGAATGCAAACGCTACAACGCTTTCTTCGCCGCCAACGGCGTTGAAGAATTGGATGTCGAAGCCGAACTTGCCAAAGTTCTCGATGCCGCCAAACGCCTCGCCCCGATGGTCTGCGATACCGTCTATTCAGTCAATGCCGCCGTCAAAGCCGGTAAGAAAGTCCTTTTTGAAGGTGCTCAGGGCGCACTGCTCGACATCGACCACGGTACCTATCCGTTTGTCACCAGCAGCAACACGATTTCCGGCGGAGCCTGTACCGGCGGCGGAGTTCCTCCGCAGTGCGTCCGGGATGTCTGGGGCGTGATCAAAGCCTACACCACCCGGGTCGGCGAAGGACCGTTCCCCACCGAACTGTTTGACGCCCAAGGTGAAAATCTCCGCAAACGCGGACGTGAATTCGGTGCCACCACCGGTCGCCCCCGCCGCTGCGGCTGGTTCGATGCAGTGGCCTCCCGTTACGCCTGTATGGTCAACGGAGTCAATAAACTTGCCGTGACCAAACTGGATGTGCTTGACGATCTGGCTGAAATCGGCATCTGCGTTGCCTACAAAGTTAATGGCGAACTTACCACCGAATTCCCCGCTTCAGTTGCAGAACTGGAAAACACCGAGCCGGTCTACGAATACTTCCCCGGCTGGCAGTGCTCCACCGAAGATGTCGATTGCTACGAAAAATTGCCGGAAAACGCCAAAAAGTATCTGGCAAAAATGGCTGAACTGGTTCAGTCTGAAGTCGCAATCATTTCAGTCGGTCCCCGCCGGGATCAGACCTTCCCCGCTCCCGGGGTGAAATTCTGACGATTTTGCGGTACAGCCATGTACCGTCCTCTGGTTGAAGCACCCCGATTCCGGGAAATATTACGCAAACTGGATTACCTCCAGTTTGCGGCAGTTGCCGCATTGCTGGCTGTCGGTTTGATCTTTATCCGTTCCATTGGAATTCAGATCGGCACAGCAACTGCGGTCAGCTTTTTTCAGCAGCAGATCCGATGGATTCTGATCGGAACCGTTGCCTATATTGCTTTTGCAGCGATGGACTACCGTAAGGTCGGATTCCGGATCGGAACATTTATTTTTTATCTGCTTTGTATTTTTTTGCTCTTTGCCGTACTGATATGGGGCAAGGAGATCAACAACGCCTCCCGCTGGCTGATCATCGGAGGCTACCGGCTTCAACCTTCGGAACCGGCAAAGATTGCGGTAATCATGGTTCTGGCCGGAATTTTCGGTTCCCGCAGCTGGCAAAACCGGAAAAAACGTACCTTTGTTTTAACTTTGGCCGCCATCGGGATTCCCTTCTGGCTGATCGCCGTCGAGCCGGATCTGGGCAGTGCACTGATGCTGCTGCCCATATATTTTGCCATGCTTTTTGTCGCCGGGTTAAAGTGGCGATATGTACTGCTGCTCTCCTTCGCCGCACTGCTGGCCGCCGGAATCGGATACTGGGATTATTCCAGAGAAAATCCGGTACTGCTGCGGAGATATCAGCGGGACCGGATCCGGGTATTCCTTGATCCGCAGTTCGACATCCAGAACCGGGGACACCAGCCCTATCAGGCAAGACTGGGAGTCGGAGCCGGAGGATTACGGGGCAAAGGCATCGGAAACGGAACCCAGAATGCGCTCGGATTTCTGCCGCAGATGGCTGCACACAACGATTTCATCTTTTCAGTGATCGCCGAAGAGACCGGATTTTGCGGAGTATCTCTGCTGCTGCTGCTCTATGCTTTATTGTTTTATACCATTTTAAGGACAGCATTTCTGGCTCCGCCCTACGGCAGACTGCTGGCAACGGGAACTGCCTTCATGCTCTTTTTTCATGTCTTTATCAATATCGGCATGAGCATCGGAGTTGCGCCGGTATCCGGACTCTCTTTACCTCTGGTCAGTTACGGCGGATCTTTTATTGTCATTACGATGGCATCACTGGGCTTGATGCAGTCGATCCGGCTGCATGGCGGTCAATACAATGCGTAAGATCATTCATATTGACATGGATGCATTTTTTGCCTCCATCGAACAGCGTGACCGTCCGGAATACCGCGGCAAACCGGTACTGGTCGGGGGTGCGCCGCAACGGCGGGGGGTAGTTTCGACCTGTTCCTACGAAGCCCGTGCTTACGGGATCCACTCTGCGATGCCGACCCGTACAGCTTTGCGGCTCTGTCCGCAAGCGGAGCTGATCGAACCGGATTTCCGCCGTTACACTGCGGTTTCGCACCAGATAAGGGAGGAATTTCTGAAACTCACACCTCTGGTGGAACCGATGTCCATCGATGAAGCTTATCTGGATGTCAGCAATTGTTGTGAAACACTGGAAGATGCAGCTGTATTAGCCGGAAATTTGCAGGATCGGATTTTTGAAAAGTGTTCACTTACCGCTTCCGCCGGGGTTTCCTACAATAAATTTCTGGCAAAATGTGCATCCGACTTCCGCAAACCGGCCGGCCTGACAGTCATCACTCCTGAAGATATGCAGAATTTTCTCGATCCATTTCCGGTGGAAAAATTTTACGGTATCGGCAAAGTGAGCGCGGCCAAACTCCGTTCCATCAATGTAAAATGCGGTGCCGACCTGAGAAAACTGCCGCTGGAAACTTTAAAAAATATTTTCGGCAAAGCCGGAGGTTTTTACTACGGCATCGTCCGGGGAATCGACGAACGGCCGGTCGAACCGGAATCGGATCCCAAAAGCATCAGCAAAGAGGTGACTCTGTACGAAGATTGTTCCGATATGAGAAAATTACGGATATTGCTGAGAACCTTATCCAGAGAGGTTTCCCGCCGTGCCAATGCGCACAATTTTTCCGGGAAATCGGTTTTCATCAAACTCAAATACAGTGATTTCCAAACGGTCACCCGTTCCATTTTGCTGGACCAGCCGGTGGATTCCGGCAACATCATCGCCGAAGCGGCACTTCATCTGCTTGCCAAAACCGAAGCCGGACGCCGTCCGGTAAGATTGATCGGCGTTGGAGTGGCTCATCCGGCAACTCCGGAATATTTTGAACAACTGACCTTTCCGTTTGTCCGGAAAATCGTCAGATAAAGATATTCTCTGCTGCAGCGAGATCGATTTCGATATCCCGGCCGTTGGCATTGAGGTGCAGATGAGTTTTGTCCAGAGGAACATTATTGACTGACACCTGATCTCCGGCGGCGATGCCGAGTTTTTCCGGAGCAGCGACATTGCGTCCGATTTTACGGATAACTGCACTTTCACCGGAAGCAAGAGTATTGAGCGTACGGCAGTTTCCGTCACAGGAAAGCAGTTCCATTGCATCAGAGAGAAAGGTTCGCAAACCGGCGGCATCCCGGCGATTCTCGATGGCTTCGGAAAAAAGGATGAATTTCGCCGCCGTATCTTCATCGATAAGATGTTCAAGATGGCACGCCGCTTCAGAAGCATTTACCGCAGGCATCCCCAGAATATCCATAAAAAACTTTTTCAATATCTGATGACGTTTTGCCACCTGAATTGCCACCACTTTACCCTCCGGAGTAAGTGTCACCGGGTAATGGGTGCTGTAGACAATATACCCCATGTCAGCCAATTGCCGCAGCGCACCGGTTACGGACGGCATTTTGACCTTGAGTTTATCGGCGATCTCTTTGGTATGAGCATGGCCGTTTTCGGCACACAGCTCAGCAATCGCTTCCAGATAATCTTCCAGACTTTCCGTCAGAATTTTTGCCATGAGGTTTTCCTTTTTTACAATACATGATTGGCAATATAACACTGTATTGACAAAATATCAAACTGCAAAATCTTTTTTTTACAGATATTTCTCTGAAACCGGAATTAACTGAACGCAAAAAATAAAAAAATGCCCGATGTTTTTGAAATTCGGTAAAATCATGCTAAATTATAAAAAATGATTATTTTCAACACAAAAAAGTGAGGTAAAAAATGGATATGGAATTTCTTAAAACAATTGACATAAAGCAGGATGAGATCATCAAACTGGCAGATACCATTTGGGAGAATCCGGAACTTGCGTTCAAAGAATACAAATCATCTGCAGCACTGACTTCCTATCTCAAAGCCAACGATTTCACTATCGAAGATAATATCGGCGGACTGCCCACGGCATTTATCGCCTCCTACGGTTCCGGCCATCCGCAAATCGGTTTCATCGCCGAATTCGATGCCATCGCCAACCAGAGCCAGCTCGCCATGGTTCCGGAACAGAAAAAAGATCCCAACTGCGTTCACGGCCATGCCTGCGGACACCACTTCTACGGCGGCGGCGCAGTCGCTGCAGCTCTGGCGGTTCAGGCTTACCTCAAAAAAACCGGTAAACCCGGTACCGTAAAAGTGCTCGGCTGCCCCGGCGAAGAGGGCGGCAGCGGCAAAGCTTACATGGCCAGAACGGGAGTATTCCGGGAACTGGATGCCGCCATGGGCGGTCACCCGGAAGCAATGTGGGCGGTACGTACCCGCCCCTCCCTTGCCTGCTGCAATATTCTGTACCGTTTCGACGGCCGGGATGCCCATGCCAGCAGTGCACACCTCGGCCGCAGTGCCCTTGATGCGGTTGAATTGATGAATATTGCCGTAAACTTCCTCCGCGAACACATCCCCGGTGACCAGCGGGTGCACTACGCCATCACCGATGCCGGTGGTACCGCTCCCAACGTGGTTCAGCGTCATGCGGAAGTCATGTATATGATGCGCGCCAAAGACAATGCGGACTTGAATGCGTTGTGCAAACGGGTCTACAAATGTGCTGAAGGTGCAGCAATCGCTACGGAAACGACCTTCTCCACTGAATTCCATGCGGCAAGTTCCAATCTCATCACCATTCCGACTTTGCAGAAAAACCTCTACAAAGCAATGGCTGCGATTCCGCTTCCGGTTCCGGATGAAGCCGACATCGCGTTTGCCGGAGAATTCATCAAAAACATCGTTGACCGCAAGCCGGATCTGCCGCTTTATCCGACTGAACTTCTGCCGCTGCCGGATGTGATCTCCCCGCATTTCGGTTCCACCGACACCGGCGATATCAGCTGGAACTGTCCGACGGTTCAGATGCACGTCGGATGCTGGATCCCCGGTTCAGTCAACCACAGCTGGCACACCGTCACTCAGGGCAAAAACGGCTTTGCCCGCCGTGCAATGCTCTACACCGGCAAAGCTCTGGCCCTGGCGGCTGTTCAGCTTTTTGAAGCTCCGGAACTGCTCGCTGAAGCCAAAAAAGAACATTTCGCCAAAACCGGCGGAGTCTATGATCCGGCAATGCCCGCCGATGTCATGCCCCATCTGTAAAAAAACATTCTCCCCCTGCTTTGCCGCAGTGCAAGGCTGCAGCGCAAATGATTCCGACAGGAAACCTGCGCTGCCGGGGGACTGAGGAATAAACAACTAATGAACAGTGTTGATTATCCGCTGATTGCGGAAGCTGATGTTGTCGTCTGCGGTGCCGGTCCCGGAGGTCTGGGTGCCGCTTACATGGCAGCCAAACAGAACTTGAACGTGCTGGTCATAGAAAGTTCCGGCAAAGCCGGTGGAAC
>JAZRNP010000362.1:0-4635 GCA_045648225.1 Victivallaceae bacterium
GGGGTTCCGGATGCTCTCGCCGACCATGCTGATGTATTGGTCACCGTGGCTCCGGGCAACAAGGATTTTAAAGCCTTCGTTGCTGCCAACAAAGCTTATTTTTGCAACTTCATGGATCGCGGCGGCCGGATCGTCGCTGCCGGAAGCGGTATCAAAGCTTTTGAAAAACACTCGAATCTGATCGGTGTCCCCGCCGGTAAATCTTTGGTCGATGCAGTTTTGAAGTGCCGGTGAGTTGTGATTATGAGCGAATTGAAAAATAAGTGTTTTGTTTCCGCTTCCGAGCGTGAAACCGAGTCCATTGGTGCTGAAATCGCCCGGATGTGCCCGAGAGGCAGTGTTATTCTGCTTGATGGTGATCTCGGTGCCGGAAAGACCGTATTCACCCGGGGATTTGCCCGGGCTCTGGGGATCGATGAGCCGGTTTCCAGTCCGACTTACACGATTGTGCAGGAGTATGATCTGCCGGAACGCGGACGGTTGTATCACCTGGATCTGTATCGTATCAGCGGAGTGGAGGCGGCATTGGCTTTCGGCGTGGATGAGTTTCTCAATGACCCCTCGTCCTATGCTTTGGTCGAGTGGCCGGAACGGATCACCGGGATCATCCCTCAAAATGCGGTCAGGATCCGCCTGAAACACACCGGAGAAAGTCAGCGTGAGATCACCGTGGAAATGTGATTCCCGGGTTTGGGAAAATGGTGATGCTGATTCTCCTCTGGCATTGATGATCGCAGCATCGTTGCTGCTGTTTGCCATATTTGTAATGCCGGAAGTCGCCCGGAAATTTCTGGGGGAAAGGCTGACGATTCCGGATATTCTGCTGTTTTCGGCGATGCCGGGAATTATTGCCTACCGTTTTTTCTGTGCGGGGAAAATCCCGTTGAAACGGCTCGCTCTTAATGAGATCGTTGAACTTGCCGGAATTGCTTTTTTGCTGATTTTGATTTGTGCCGGAGCAACCTGGCTGTGGCAGATTGTGTTGAAAGCAGTCGGTTTGAATTTTGCAGAAAAGCAATTTGCTCTGACACTGGTTACCCGATATCAGGGGCGGCAACTGATTCAACTGTTTTTTTCGCTGTGCGTTTTTGCTCCCATTATGGAAGAGCTGCTTTTCCGGAGAATAATTTACGGAACACTCTTCCGGTTCGGTGCCGGAACGGCATGGCTTGGAACGGCGATGCTTTTCAGTTTCTGTCATTTTTTTGCTGCCGGTCTGCCGGGGCTGTTCATTTTGGGATTGGTTTTCCAGTTCGTCTACTTGAAATATCGTAATCTGACGGCGGCAATTTTTTTGCACGCTCTGTTTAATACCGTATCATTTGTCGCAGTTCTGCTGAATATTGGGAGGTGACCGCATGAAAATAATTGCAGCACCGGATTCATTTAAAAATGCCCTGCGGGCCGGAGATGTCGCCGCCGCTGTCATCGCCGGATGGAAAAGCATCCGTCCGGAAGATACCCTGATTTCAATGCCCATGTCCGATGGCGGCGAGGGATTGTGCGATGCGCTGACTGCGGCCGGAAACGGCCGGTTTCTGGAAATTCCGACCATGGATCCTCTGATGCGCCCCCGGTCGGGGCGTGCCGGTATTGCCGGTGAATTCGCTGTTCTGGAGAGTGCCGAAGCCAACGGTATTGAATTACTCGGCCGCCATGAACTTGATCCGTTGAAAACCACCACTTACGGTGTCGGGGTGATGCTCAAAGAGCTGCTGACACGTCACGGATGCCGGAAAATCATCATCGGTATCGGCGGCAGTGCCACTGTCGATGGCGGGGCCGGAATGCTTCAGGCATTGGGATGCCGTTTTTATGATTCGGCAGGCCGGGAACTGCCGCAGGGGATCGGCGGCGGCGATCTTGGCCGGATTGCCCGGATGGATCGTTCGACTTTGCCCGGAGAGCTGCAGCTTGCTGAAATCATTGTCGCTTGCGATGTGAATAATATCCTGTGCGGAGAAAAAGGTTCGGCCGCCGTTTTCGGGCCGCAAAAGGGGGCAACGCCTGCAATGGTGGAAATCCTCGATGCCAATTTGAAACACTTTGCGGTGTTGTGGGATGATGACGGGATGTGTGCCGGAGACGGTGCTGCCGGAGGTCTCGGGTTCGCATTGCGGCAGCTCGGCGGCAAAATGGAGTCCGGAGCGGAACTTGTGATGCGGGAAACCGGATTTTACGATCAGCTTTCCGGAGCAGATCTGGTCATCACCGGAGAAGGATGCAGCGATAATCAGACCGCCTGCGGTAAACTCTGTTCGTCAATTGCTCTTGCTGCAGCTGCAGCCGGAGTTCCGACGGTTCTGCTTTCCGGTGCGCTGAAAGGCGACTGTTCTGAATTGGAAAAACTTTTTTCCGGATGCTTCAGTATTTCCCGCGGTGTCTGCACTCTGGACGAAGCGTTGAAAAATACCGGAGAAAATCTGAAAAGAGCTGCTGCTTCTTTTGCCGCTTTTGTTTCCATCGGATCGGGGAAATGATTTTGATACTTTTTTGTTCTTTTTAATGGAAATTGCCGCTTTGGCGTGCTATATTATCACGATAAACAATAATTTAAAGATATTTTGTTTCAAGGAAAGGATTTTCTTATGTACCGTTCTCATACCTGCGGCGAACTCCGCCGTGCCGATGCCGGTAAGAGTGTCCGCATTGCCGGATGGATCCACAGCGTCCGCGACCATGGCGGCGTTATCTTCATCGACCTGCGTGACAACTACGGCCTGACCCAGGTGGTCATCGATCCGGAGCGTGATTTCTATCAGGCTCTCGATAAATGGCGGGTGGAAAGCGTCGTCCAGTTCGACGGAACCGTGGTCGAACGTACCCCGGAAACGGTCAACTCCAAACTCGCCACCGGCGAAATCGAAGTTTCCGCCACCGGTATGGAAATGCTCGGTGAAGCGGAAATCATCCCCTTTCTCGTGGCTAAAGATGACGGTGCTCCCGAAGCTCTGCGTCTTAAGTATCGCTTCCTCGATCTGCGTAAAGAGAAACTTCACAAAAACATCCTGCTGCGCAGCAAGGTCATTGCCGCCATCCGCAACTATATGCACGGCATCGGTTTTACCGAATTCCAGACCCCGATTCTGACCGCCAGCAGCCCCGAAGGTGCCCGTGACTATCTCGTGCCCTCCCGTCTGCATCCGGGTAAATTCTACGCTCTGCCGCAGGCTCCCCAGCAGTTCAAACAGCTGCTGATGGTCTCCGGTTTTGACCGTTACTTCCAGATCGCCCCCTGCTTCCGCGATGAAGATGCCCGTGCTGACCGCAGCCCCGGCGAATTCTATCAGTTGGATATGGAAATGAGCTTTGTTGAACAGGATGATATTTTCGGCGTTGTCGAAGGATTGCTGGAAAACATCATGGACAACTTCTCTGAAAAAGATTTCACCCGTCCGCCCTTTGTCCGGATCCCCTACCGTGAAGCCATCCGTCGTTTCGGCAGTGACAAACCCGACCTCCGCAACCCGCTGGAAATGATCGATGTCACTGAACTTTTCCGCAACTGCGACTTCAAGGCATTCGCCGGAACCGTCGCCGATGGCGGTGTCGTCCGGGCGATCAAGGCTCCGAAAGTTGCCGGTAAACCCCGTAAGTTCTTTGATGACATGATCGCTTTTGCTCAGGAAAACGGTGCCAAAGGTATGGCTTACATCATTTGGACCGAAGGTACCGAAAAGAGCCCGATCGTCAAGTTCCTCTCCCGGGAAACCATCGATGCTCTCAAAGAACAGGGCGGTGTGGAAGATGGCGATGCTCTCTTCTTCCTCGCTGACAAGGAGAAACTGGTTTCCAAAGTCGGTGGTGCTGTTATCACTGAACTCGGCAAAAAACTTGATCTCATCGATCCCAATGTCTACAAATTCTGCTGGATCGTTGACTTCCCGATGTTTGAAACCGATGAAGAGACCGGTGCGGTCATTTTCTCTCACAACCCCTTCTCCATGCCTCAGGGTGGAATGGATGCTCTGCTCAACAAAGAGCCGTTGGATATTCTCGCCTGGCAGTACGACATCGTCTGCAACGGTATCGAGCTTTCCAGTGGTGCCATCCGTAACCACCGCCCGGAAATCATGTACAAGGCGTTTGAAATCGCCGGTTACGGCCCGGAAGTGGTCAACGAGAAGTTCGGCGGCATGATCAATGCTTTCAAACTCGGTGCGCCTCCGCATGGCGGTATCGCTCCGGGGGTTGACCGTCTGGTGATGCTGCTGGCTGATGAGCCCAACATCCGTGAAGTCATCGCCTTCCCCTTCAATCAGCAGGCGGAAGACCTGATGATGAACGCCCCCGGCGAAGTCACTCTCAAGCAGCTGCGTGAACTCCATATCGAAGTCAAGCTGCCCAAGAAGATGCAGGAAAAAGCCGAAAAGGCCGAATAAGTCTGTAAAAATGCCTGTGCAAGAAATGCACAGGCATTTTTTATTTTGTGATTAAAAAAACGATTCTGTGCAATTATAAATCAAATGAAACGCCGCAAAAAAAAGAAGAATAAAATCTGGATGATTTCCGGTATTATTGTGCTGGCAGTTCTGCTGATTACAGTAATTGTCCGGATCATCGCCATTAACGCTTCCCGGGAAAAGATCATGGTGGAGGTTTCCCGTTATGCCGCCAAGCACCGGATCCCGGCGG
>JAZRNP010000363.1:0-1541 GCA_045648225.1 Victivallaceae bacterium
GTTTTGCAAGTGAGAGCCGACAGGCTCCGTCTTCGCTAAAGCTACGCCGTGACAAGGCGTACTGGCGTACGCAACTGGAGGATCGAACGAAGCAAGGCGCGAAAATGCTCGACGAGGGCGTGCCGACCGTAATATTTTTAGAAACAGTAGCGACAAGGTGCGAAAATGCTCGACGAGGGCGTGCCGACTGTAATATTTTTAGAAAAAGGAAAGATTGGTTTATGAGAGGTAGAGTTGCATTTACATTTGTGTTGTTGATACTGCTGATTGCCGCAGTTGTCTTCGGAGTATCATACAGTTTCAACAATATTCCGAGTTTCAAGGAATTGTTCTTTGCCTCGACCTCGGAAACTCTGGGCAATGTCGGTCCGGAAGCAGAAGAAACCATTGCCAAGCGCGGAGAATTTACCGCCCGGGTTTCCATGTGGATATTTGTTTGCATCACTATTTTGCAGTTTATTGCGGTATGGATCGGTTATGCGGTTGTCTCCAATATCAAACAGGGCAAAGAAGAGCCGGAATTCAAGCTGAAAAATCTGGAAAATGCAGAAGTTTTCTTTGATGTCCCGCTTTATTTCGGTTTGTTCGGTACGGTTTCTGCGTTTCTGGTCATGACCTTTTCACCCCAGAGCAGCCGTTTGATCGCCTACAGTTCAACGCTTATCGGTATTATTTTCAGCTTGATCCTCCGGGTTTCGTTTCAATATCCCCTGCGGCGCAAACTTATGCGTGAACAATATGAAGCAAGCAAAGGTGTTGACAAGTGAATAAATCGCTTCTGATTGTAATCTGTGACTTTCTCGTTTCGGCCATGCTGACGATGATGACCGGCATGGTTCCGGCTCATTCCGGCGGTACCGGTGTCGGTCTGGACGAGAACACCACCAAATTGCTTTTGAGCGAGCTTGATGCGCACCGTTCCGAATTGGAAAAGCTCCGGATGCACCTCAAAGAGACCATCGAAAATTCCGGCAGTGATCCGAAACTCGACGCGGAACTCAAGCGGCTGACCATGGATCTTGCCCGAAACAAAGTTCAACGGGACAAGCTGCTCGCCCAGCTCAGAGCCACTCCGGACAACACCGGCAAACTGACGGAAAAAGAGCTGCAGAAACGACTTGATGAAGAAAAAACCCGCCGGGCAGTTCTGGAAATCGAACTCAAAGACAAACAGTCTGATCTGCGTCACACCAAAGATAAATTGAGTGACGCAAAAGCGCAGATCAAAGTCAATGCCCGGGATCTTGCCGCCAGCAAACG
Source organism: Victivallaceae bacterium (assembly GCA_045648225.1). Lineage (GTDB taxonomy): Bacteria > Verrucomicrobiota > Lentisphaeria > Victivallales > Victivallaceae > UBA1784. The sequence goes on from JAZRNP010000363.1 coordinate 1,261, forward strand.
GGATCTTTCCCACACCCGCGCCGCGCTGGCAAAGACCAGTGAAGCGCTGGTCGATATGGCGCGCACCCATGTTGACACCCAGAGAAAACTTGCCCAGGCGGAAAGCGCCGTCGAATCCGGCAAGAGCGAGATCCGCCGCCAGGAGGAGGAGATCAAGCGTAAAACTGCGGAACTGCGTATAAGCGCCGCCAGATTGAGTTCAGCACAGGGTGAAAACCGTTCGATCCAGAGCAAACTTGCCTACACCACCGGTCAGCTCCGGGTGCGTGAGCGTGATTATG
>JAZRNP010000364.1:0-10525 GCA_045648225.1 Victivallaceae bacterium
ATCCTGCTCACAAAATGGTGCAGCCGGATTATTCGATCACCTTTCCCGGTCCCGGCTTTTATTTCCGCAGTGAAGCGGAGGAGGCCGGGCGGCAGGGATTGAAACTTTATTCCATGACCAATACTGCCGGACGCACCTGGGATTTCGGAGTGGCTCCCTATGTCCCGGTTCCCCAGCAGTGGATCAAGCGGTTCCGGGCGATGAAAAATGCTCATGATTCATGGGGTTTGTCCGGCGTGATGGAATCTCATCATTACGGCTGGTTCCCGTCGGAGATCAATGAGTGTGCCAGATGGTATTTCCGGAATCCGACTGAGGATATGGAAAAACTTCTCTACCGAATTGCCGTGCGGGATTTCGGTGAAACGGCCGCAGCGGATGTTGTTGCCGCCTGGCAGTTGTGGAGCGATGCGATTGACTCCTATACTCCCGGATTCGACGATCAGGCCGGACCGTTGCGGGTAGGGCCGGCTTATCCGTTTGCATTTTATCCGATATTTTATCCCTGTGCCAACGGAAAAGTGATATATCCGGTTTCTCCGGCATCTCCGGTGGGAGCCCGCTGGATCCATCCGATCTATCAGCCGGAGCATATCAGGGGAATGTCCAACTGCGGCCGCCGGATCGCCGAAGATATAAAAATCATGGGCAGTGCGCTGGAGATCTGGGAACAGGGAACCGTGTTGATGCATAAAGCATTGGAAAATGTTCCGGAAGCCAAGCTCGCAGCCGCCCGGAAAATCGCCGGAGTCGGTGAGTTTTGCGGCCATGCGATCCGGACGATGCTCCATGTCAAACGCTGGTGGCTGTTGAATAAACGTCTGGAGATCGAGAGCGATTCTGATCGTGCCGATTTGCTGCTGGATGAGATGTTGGAATTGATCGAAGCTGAAACGCAAAATGTCAAAGCGACGATCCCGCTGACCGAAGCTGATTCCAGGCTTGGCTGGGAGCCGAGCATGGATTATGTCGGCGGCACCTGGCATTTGAATTGGAAGCTTTATGTGCTGAATAATCTCAAAGAAAATGTGATTCCGGCATATCGTCAAACGCTGCGTTGAATTCGCAGTTTTATTCCAAAAAAACGGGACAGGGGCAATAAAATGCTCCTGTCCCTGATTTTTTAAATAAACAAGGATACCGGAAGGTCGCAGAGCAGAGCCAATTCGTGGGAATAGCGACAGCAGTCGGCGTAACTTTGGATGAGCTGCAATTTTTTTTCAACGGAATCCGGTGCTTGCTGATAGAATTCAAACTTTTCCCGGGCGATATACATATTGAAATAAATCTGATGAAACTGTTTCAATATCCGGGCCGGATCCTGTTCTTTACAATTGAGCAATGCCGCTTTTTCCAGCTCTTTTTTGGATGCAGAAATCAACGGTTTCAGCTTGTCCGGCAACTTGATATCGAGTACAAGCTGAGTTCCCGGATAGATCTGCATGGCATCACATAATTCCACCATTATCCGGCTCCGTCCGGAAATGACATCGAACATTTTTTTCTGCAATTCACCTTTTTTTACCGGATCGGTTTCTGTCGAAATCTTTTTGCTCAATTCCGCATCCATCAATTGAGCTGCTCCCAGAGCAAAATAGTTGCGAATGACCGTTTTTCCGGCGGCCGGAGCATCCGGAGCACGCTTCAAACAATCCTGCAGATTCCAGACTTCGGGTAAATCGTGGTTATCAAATTGGGCAAGATATGCTTCCGGGGTGAATTTTCCGGTACATCCGGCAAGCAGCATTGAAATAATACACAATTGGAAAAAATGAAAAAATTTCATCTCAAAACCTTTCCGTATCCGGTTGAAAAAATTGAAGCGGAGAAAACTTTTCTCTCCGCTTCAATTTATATGTTTTACGGTTCCCGTATCGCTTCATCCAGCGATTTGACCAACGGGTGAATGATGTATTCGATCACCTTTCGTGTGCCGATTTTGATTTCCGCCTGACACTCCATGCCGGGGATGAGACGGAAATTTTTGTGGATATTGCGGAGTTTTCCGGTGAGCGGGATCCTTGCCCGGTAATAGGAGCCTGCAGAAATTTTTTCATTTTCCTGCCGGACGTTGTCTTTTTGGAAGGTATCCTCCGAGATGTTGCGGATCTTTCCATCCAGAGTGCCATGTTTCTGGAACGGGAAAGGATTCAGTTTGATCCGGACATCATCACCGACTTTCACTTTACCGATGTCTTTGGAGGGGATTTCCGCTTCCAGTTCGATTTCGCAGTCGATGGGGACGAGAGTAATCAACGCCTCCGCCTCCCGGACCGCTGAACCGACCGGGAACGAGGCGATCTCATGGACAATGGCTTCGCAGGGAGCCCGCAATTCGATGTAGTCATTGAGACGTTTTATTTTGTCCAGCGACTTGAGCAAACTGGTGAGATTCTGCTGAGCTTCGACCAGTCTTTCGGAAATATCTTTTTGCCATTCCATGATAAAACTCTGCCGGGAAGCGAGGGTGGATTCCCGTTCATGTTCGATTTCTCTTGCGGAATGTTCCAACTGGGCGATGGTTGATTCCAGCTGCATCCGGGACATCCGGATTTCCAGCAGATCTTTGAGCGGGGTCACATTTTTGCGGTGGAGTTCCTCGTACATCTGGGAAATTTCCGCCATTGCTTTGAAGCGTTCTTTCTGCAGTCTGACTGTATCGTTGGTACTGCGGATGTTGATATCAACGCGCTTGATTGATTCGTCAAAATAGCGGAGTCGCTCCTGGAAATAATTGCGGCGTTGTTTCCAGATGGCATATTGCCAGCGCATATCCTGATCCGGATTGGCGGGCAGGATGAATTCTTTGTTGGCAAATTCGGCCTGCCAGCGGGCGTATTGAGCCTGGATGTTGGCCAATTCGCTGCGCAGTCTGGCCTCCTCGGCCTTGTTGATATCCGGGTCAAAACTGATCAGGAGCTGACCTTTTTTCACCACCTGACCGACTTTGACATCGATGGATTTGATAACGGAACGGTCGTAGGGTTTCATTACGATATTCTGATTTACGGAAACCAGTTTACCGGAACCTTCTACAATCACATCCACTTCACAAACATAGCTGGCAATGAGTGCCGCAAAAAATACGATGACTCCGAAAAGGATTCCCATCCGGGCCGCCAACGGCAGCGGACGCATGGCGATTTCGACGGCATCCGGCTGGAAATCGACCGCTTTGGGATCGAGAGGTTGCTGATTCATCGGTTCATATTCCTTTCCATTTGCTGATACCAGAAGTCTTTGTACACTCCGGGATGTGACAGCAGTTCCCGGTGGGGGGCGAAGTCTGCCAATTCACCTTTGTCCAGTACGATGGTTTTGTCGGCACCGGAAACGATGGAGAGGCGGTGACTGATTATCAGAACAGTACGGCCCCGGGAGATGAGCGGGAGGTTTTCCTGAATGACATTTTCGCTTTCCGGGTCGAGTGCGCTGGTCGCTTCATCAAAGATGAGGATACGGGGGTTGGTCAGCAATGCCCGGGCGATGGCGAGACGCTGTTTCTGTCCGCCGGACAGATTGGAAGCGTTTTCCTCCAGCATGGTATCGTAGCCTTTGGGCAGATTCTGTACGAATTCGTCGGCACCGGCAAGTTTGGTTACGGCGATGATCTCATCCAGAGTTGCGTTGCGTTTGGTCAGAGAAAGATTTTCCCGGACCGTGCCGCTGAAAAAGTAGTTTTCCTGAAGCACAACACCGATACTGTTGCGCAAGTGCACCTTGTCGATTTCCCGTATATCGATGCCGTCTATTTTGATAAGTCCGGACATTACCGGATACAAGCCCTGAAGCAGTTTGGTCAAGGTCGTTTTTCCGGAACCGGAACGGCCGACAATACCGATCACCTGACCGGGTTCAAGTACAAAGCTGAGATCGCGCAACACCATCGGTCCATCGGCGATATAGCGGAAGTTGACATGGTCGAATTCGATCTGTCCCTTGAACGGATTGCGGACACCGCCGCCTCCGGGTTCCGGGCTGGTATTCATCACGTTGCCGAGCATCTGAACGCTGATGGCGATCTGCTGGTATTCGTGAACCAGCGAGACCAGACGCACCAGAGGACCGGTGACCCGGCCGGAGATCATCTGAAATGCGATCAATGCACCGACGGACATCTTGCCGTCGAAAACGGCCAGAGCACCAAACCAGATCACGCAGACATTCATGCTCATTTCCAGCAGCTGGCTGAGGGTTTTTGCGGTGATGGATATTTTGCCCACCCGGAAGTAGGCATTTACGGCAAAGGCGGTTGAATCGGCCCATGCCTCTTTCTGGACCGGTTCCAGAGAGAGCGATTTCACGGTACGCATACCCTGAATGGATTCCACGAGCATACTCTGACGTTTTCCCTCTGCCGTGTAAAGTTCCTGCAGACGTCTCTGGAAAGGTTTGATCAGAACGCCGATCACGCAGGCCATGGCAAAGGAAAATCCCAGCACCACCATGGTCAACCGGATGCTGTACAGCAGCAGGAACGGAATGAAAACAAACAGGCTGGTCAATTCGAGGATCGTGAAAAACAAACTTCCGGAGAGAAAGCCGCGGATTTTTTCAGTCTGCTGCATATGTTTCAAAAGCACTCCGGACGGGACCCGGTCAAAAAAGTCGATCGGCAGCATCATCAGCCGGTTGAAAACTTTGGTTGCTGTCGAAATATCGATCTTGTTGGTTCCGAACAGCAGCAGATAACCGCGCAGATATTCCATTACTGCATTGAACGTCAAAACTCCGAATATGGCACATACGATCACATTCAGCGTATTGTAACTCTGGTTGACCAGTACCTTGTCCACTACGATCTGGAAAAATAGCGGCATGATCAGTGCCACTACATTTATCATCAATACCGCAAATGCGATATGTCCGAAAACGTGCTTAAGTTTGATAAATTCCGGGATAAACCAGAGTAATCCGAAGGGACGCTCTTCATCGGTGAGTTTCCAGGTGCGTTTGATCAGGAACCCGTAGCCGCTGCAATTTTCTTCATATTGCTCCTGATTCCAGAAAATAAAGTGTTCTCCGGGCGGCGGCGGAGGAGAATCATTGTCGATGACTCCGATCTGGATTTCGCCATCTTCGGTTTCACGGCATCCGCAGATGATGATATGTTTGCCATTCTTTTTGATGCCGATTGCCGGATAGGCCCGGCCCAACCGGGGAAACATCTTCCACTTCAATTTAAGGTGGGCAATTTTGAGTTGGTTGTCACTTCCGATTCGGATCATCTGCCGGGGCGTGATTTCATCAGTGGCGATGGCGTAGTCATGCATCACCCGGCGGGGATTGAGCGGTATCCGGTGGTGGTTCGCCACTGAGACCAGGGCAAAGATCGAGGAGTGACGCTGGACATCAAAATCCCGCAGATTGTGAAAGATTACCGCCCTGCCGTCGGTGATCTCTCTGAATTGTGCCGTCGGGATCATCACCGTTGCCGGACCATTCTGGCCGCGCGGGTTGAAAAGTGCAACTTTTTCACTTTTCAACTGGGCCGGATTGATGACACAGACATATTCGTTGTTTTTGAGCAGAGTGATCGCCGGAGATGCAATATTTTCGGCTTCAAAAATATTGCATATTTCCGGGTGGTATTCCATCGAATCGGCGATTTTGAACAGAGCATCGAGCGAATTTTCGTCGTATGCTTCGAGCATTTTATCGTTTACGATTCCATTCCAATCCGGTGCAAGCCGTTTTTGTTTAAGCAGTTCTTTTAGGCAATCAAGACCGCTTCGCTGCATATTTTCCATAGGATGTTCAGTTTTATGTTGAAAGTTGAATTTTCAGTAGCGGAAGAATATCGGATGTTTTGCCGGTTTCACAACCTTAAACGGGAAAACTGTCCGAAAAAACATGGTCCCGGCATCGGCATTAGCGGCAGGGGGGCCGGGCGGATACTGCGCCGGAAAGAGCGTCCGGCACGCTTGAACTGCGATATACTCAAAGAGATCTTGCGTTTTTCCCATCCGCTGCGCAGCGTGTAAAGGGCTTCGCCGTTGTTGACCGACAGACACTCTCCTGAATATGCCGGTGCGTCGCAATGGAACATATTTCCGCTGCAGTCAGGCATTTTCCCGGTCAGAGAAATGGCCACATCGCTGTGGGTGTCCGTCCAGACCATGTTGCAGAACTCTTTTTTCATTCTGATATTTTCGTCGTTCAAGTTGTTGTACATTATCAAATAAATAATATATTGCAGAAACGCTGAAAAGTCAAGTTTTATCCGGTGCTTTTGCCGTGAACTGTAACTTCGCAATCGCCGTCGGGGGTAATTAGCCCGGATATTTTTTGTTTTGTTCCTTGCAATCAACCGAAAAAGCTGTATAGTAAGCGAAGAACTTTTTTAGCACCGAAGGAGGTTTTTATGATGAATGCCGGCGCAAATGTAAAATTGTCATGGAAAAAAAGTGAGGTTTCTCCGGAAATCGATACATTGCTCAATACTCTTGCTGAAGAATATCCGGTCAGTGAGGGCGGTCGCGGTTTGAAGTTGAAATTTGAATATGTCAACTCCGGGGAATCCTTTTCCCGGGTCAGCCGTTCCAAAGGCGGAGTGAAAATCGAATATTCCACTCTTTCCGGAGCGGCCCGGGGGATCGGCAGTGCACTTGCCCGGATCGAGGGACAGCATTCGACCCCGTTCAAATCTCAGGGTATCATGCTTGATGTTTCCCGGGGCATGGTCATGCGGGTGGAACATCTCAAAAAATGGCTGCGCCGGATGGCTCTTGCCGGATACACTCAGGTGCAGCTGTACTGTGAAGACGTTTATGAGCTCGAAGATGAGCCTTTTTTCGGAGCTTACCGTGGACAGTACACTCTTGAAGAACTTCAGGAAATCGACGAATATGCCGCCGCTCTGGGTATTGAAATGGTCGGCTGTATTCAGACTCTTGCCCATTTGCAGCAGATGCTCCGCCATCCGCCGTACACCAAACTGCAGGATACTCCCCGGATCATGATGGTCGGAGATCCGGCTGTCGATGCGCTGGTGGATAAGATGATCGCATTCTGGAGCAAGGCTTTCCGCAGCCGCAATATCCACATCGGCATGGATGAAGCTCACGGACTCGGTCTGGGACGTTATCATCGGCTGAACGGTTGCACCAGCGGTTTCGATCTGATGAACCGGCAGTTGGCGATGGTTTCCGGAGTTTGTGCCAAATATGGTATGAAACCGATGATGTGGTCGGATATGTATTTCCGGCTCACCAATGACATCAGTAACTATTATGACACCGAATCACCGTTTCCGGCCGGACTTGCTGATCAGATCGATCCGGCAACCACGCTGGTTTACTGGGACTACTATCACAAAGACAAAGAAACCTATGTCAAAATGATTCAGCGTCACCGGGATCTGGGTAAAGAACCGGTGGTTGCATCCGGCATTTGGACCTGGGTCAGATTGTGGTACGATCACAGCAAGACCATGCTCACGGCGGCTCCCTGTATCGAGGCGTGCCGTCAGGAGAATATTCAGGAAATATTTTTCACCATGTGGGGTGATGACGGCGGTTATTGCGATTACGATTCTTCGCTGGCCGGTATCTTGCGCTGCGGCGATCTGTGCTGGGGCGAAAACGATGAAAACAATACTGCAAAACGTTTTGAAGCGACCTGCTTTTCCGATTATGCCGCCCAGATCGCAGCTTCCGGACTTCATGTACTCAATATCGCTCCCGAGGGAAAACCGGCATACGAAGTCTATGCTCAATCTCTGCTTTGGGATGACCCGCTGCTGGGAATCGCTTTTGACGGCATGAAACGGGTGAATCCGGAATTTGACCTTGAATTGCTGGACACTTACGATGAGATTCTCTGCCGGATCATGCCGCATATCGAAGAAAATGAAGCTGGTAACATCGCCTATGCCGTTTCCGTTGCCAAGTTCCTGATGCGCAAACTTGAACTGCGCGGAGCTCTGGAAGCCGCTTATGACAGCGGTGACCGGCTGGCTCTTCATGAGTTGGCCACGACCACGATCCCGGCGGCATTGACCGCTCTCTATCAGGTTGAGGGATTGTTCCGGCAGATCTGGCTTGCCCGTTCCAAGCCGTTCGGTCTGGAACGTATCCAGATTCGCTTCGCCGGTCAGGCTGCCCGCCTTGAAGAGCTCATTATCCGGATTCAGGAATATCTGGATGGTGAGATCGACTCGATCGAGGAGCTGGATGCCCGTCTGCCCTGGTCAGCGGAATCTGCGATATACCATCTCTACGATAGTGCCGCTTATGGAGCCAGTTCAACATGGTAACTCTGGAATATGCCGAATCTTTGCTGCAGAGTGCTCCCGGAGAATTGATCGTTGTCACCGATGATATTTTTCAGGTGCTGAATGTCGCTCTGGGCCATACCGCTTCTCAGACGGTGGTCTTTTCCGGGACACACTATGCGGAACTTTTTCGCTGCATCGGTTTTACGGTATGGACCGGTGTCGAAGCTGAACCGTCTGTGGAAACCGTGGAAAAAATGATCGGGTTCCTCAAGGAAAAAGAACCGGAAAATGTCATCGCTGTCGGCGGCGGCAGTGTGCTTGATGCCGCTAAAGCCGCATTTCTCTCCTGGCAGACCAAGTGGCCGCTCAAGGAACTTTTCGGCGTGAACCGTTGGAGCAGCGCCAATCCGGGAAAACGGTTGAAACGGATGGTGGCAATCCCAACCACCAGCGGAACCGGTTCGGAGGCTACGCCATATTCCAATATCGTCGATCATGAGTCCGGGGTGAAAAAACTGATCGTTGAAAATCAGAGTGTTCCGGCGATCGCCTTTTGTCCTCCCTCATTTCAGCGTTCCATGCCGCACGATCTCACCCGGGCAGTCGGATGCGATGCGCTTGCCCATTTGATCGAAGGTTTTCTCAATGTCGGAGCCGATAAAAATCATCCGCAGGCCAATGAATGGGCCAAATGCGGTATCGCTCTGATCCGGGAGTATCTGCCCCGGGTTTTGAGTGATCCGGATGATATTGCTGCCCGGAGAGCGATGATGATCGCTTCCTCTCTCGGAGGGATGACGATCCGTTTTAAATCCACCGGATTGCCGCATTTGTGCAGCTTTTCCTGGTACGGGAAAATCGCTCACGGCGAAGCGGTGGCACTGCTGCTGCCGGAGGCATGGGAATATTACCTTGCGAATCCGGCCGTTTCTGCAAGAACCATGGAACTTGCAGATGTTTTCCCGGGGCAAAACCCGCTTGAAGTAATCGAAAGTTACCGGGAATTCATCCGATCCACCGGATTGCCGGAAAAACTCTCGGCATGGCCCGGGATAACCACCGCTCTCCTGGAGCGTACCGCCGGAAGCGGTTCTGAAAACCGGATGAAACTGGAAAATGCCCCCCAGCCGGTGCCGCTTGAAAAAAGTTATGACATTTTGCTCTCAATTATGAAACGTGCTTATTGAAAGGAATTCTATTATGATTCATGTCGTCGCCAGAATGGAACTCAATCCGGGATGTCAGGAAAAGATGCTTGCTGTAATGCGGGATCTGGTGCCGGTCGTCCGGGCGGAAAAAGGCTGCATTACCTATAACCCCTGTCTGGACAAGGATGGGAATGAGGTTTATCTCACCATCGTTGAGGCATGGGAAAGTGAAGCCGATCTCAAAGCTCATCTCGACTCGGCTCATATGGCAGAATACCGGGAAAATGTGAAAGATCTGCGCAAGGGCAACACCTTGTATTTGCTCAATCCGGTGATGTGATTTTTTTTGAAGCGTTGATTGGAAAAATTCCGGTCAACGCTTTTTTATTTCCTCTGAAACCGTTTTTCGATCTCTTTGTAGCTGAGAGTGATCATGGTCGGCCGACCGTGCGGGCAGAGCGTACCCTGACGGCACTGTTTCAAATCGGCGAGGAGTTTGGTCATCGCCTGCATATTCAGCGGATCATGTGCCTTGACCGCAGCCCGGCAGGCGGCCCGGGCGATACGTTCAGGCATGATCGCAGATTTCAGATCGCTGTTTTCTTTGAGTTCGCTGAGCATATCTCCGAAAAATCCTGCAATATCCCTGCATTTGCCGAAATTCTGCGGAATGGCATTGAGCATGATGGTGTTCCCTCCGGCTGATTCAATGTCAAAACCGAACCGTTCAAAAATGTTCCGGCATCCCATTACCATCGAGACCTCCTGTCTGGGCAGGTCGATGATTTCCGGCAGCAGCAGCGTTTGCTGGATAACCGCAGCGTTTTCTGCTTCATCAAGCAATTTTTCAAACATCACCCGTTCGTGGGCGGAATGCTGGTCGATCAACACCAATCCGGTATCTGAAGATGCCAGAATATAGGTATTGTCAAGCACCCCGAGTATCTCATCGGGCCAATTGCCGGAAAAGCTCGCCGGTTTTTCCCACATTCTTGCGGCATCTCCCCGTAATGATGGTACGACCGGAATTTCTCCTTGCAATGCTTCGACCGCCGGGGCTGGTTCCGGAGGCGGTTGCACTTCAGATTCCGGTTCGGGGACGGGCTTTGGTGCGGGGACAGGATCATCGGGAAATGAAATTTTTACTGTTTCAGCTTTT
>JAZRNP010000365.1:0-4033 GCA_045648225.1 Victivallaceae bacterium
TATCGAGACGGAGCACTTTGCAGATGGAGTTTTCGATCTGCTTGGTGGTGACCGGGCTTTCGCCGGTGATGTGGTAGGCGGTATTGGTCACCGGCTTCTGGAAGAGAGCCGTGATCGCTTCCTGCACATAATCGATCGGAACAAAGTAGACGTGTTCAGAGGGAACGGTGGCAAACTTAAGTCCCATCGGCATCCAATCGGCCGGGTTGAGGCCCAGCTTGGAGCACTGGTGGCTCTTGATTTTGCCGAGGAATTCCAGGATGCGGTAGAAAGCCAGCGGTTTGCGGATGCGTCCGTCGGAACGGCGTCCGGTGACGATGGCGGGGCGGTAGACGCTGAAAGGAATACCGGAGTTGCGGACGAGGAATTCTGCTTTGAATTTGCTTTCTTCGTAGGGGTTGTTGAAGCCGCTGTCGATCGGATTGTCTTCGATTGCGGTGCCCTGAAGTTTTCCGGCGATGTAGGCGGTTCCGACGTAGTGGAACTCTTTGACATTGAGCAGCTTGGCCAGTGCGACCATGTTTTCGGTGCCGTGGTAGTTGATATGGAAAACTTTACCGGTGGGATCTTTGCCAAGGTTGACGTCGGCGGCACAGTGGAAAATGATATTGACGCCTTTCATCGCTTCATCTTTGGCGAGAACTTCCGGTTCAATGGAGGTCACATCACCTTCGACGACGCTGATTTTTTTCAAAATCCGGTCAGCGATTTCCGGACAGCCATCAAACACGCACTCGTCACGGATGATTGCTTCTGCACGTTCTGCCGCAGTTTTGCCGCCGCCTTTACGGACAAGGCACACGATTTCGTAATCGTCCCGTTCGCGGAGCAAAGCCACAACAAATGCGCTGCCGACCAAACCGGTCACACCAGTTACCAGAATTTTGTTCATATAAGTCCTTGTTTTTTTGTTTCGTTTTGAAAACTCAGCTTGACAGAACTTCGACTGTCCCCAGCCCCCTTGCTGTTGTCAAACTATTCTCCATGTTTTTTTGTCGGTTAAAACAAATCTCTATACTATACACTGTATTGACGATTTTATCAAGCCGCTGTCTGAAAAAAAATCGAAAATTGCAATTTGTAACTGCTTGAATCCCGGGCATATTTCGCTGCAAATACAGTGGTCTGTAAAAATTTTTGCTTTACCTTTGTATTTCCGCTCGGTTGCGGTTATATTATTTGTATCATGTCAGATGAAAAAATAAAAGGGATATGGATTATGGCAATACGTAAACACCGGGATGATTCCGGAGATAATAAAAGATCGACCGGCAAAGGCGGATTTAAAGCAAAATTGAAGTTCTTCCGCAATATGATCTGTCTGATCGCAGCTTTTTTGCTGGGCGGAATCGTTTTCAACCTTGACCGTTCCGGAGATGTCGGCGTCTGGCTGCTGCGTTGTAAAAACTTCATCCCTTATCCGCTGTCAAAGTTTTTGCCGGGGGCAGGGGCGGTTTCGGGGGATGCTGTACCGGAACAGGTGATTTCCGGACAGGTGATCGAAGTCGCTGACGGAGATACAGCAACCATTCTCGGTGAAAACGGCACTGTAAAGTACAAGGTGCGCTTTTTCGGGATTGATGCTCCGGAACGTTCCATGAACTTCGGCAAAGAATCCCGCAAGGCTCTCTCTGATAAAATTCTCGCCAGAAATGTCACCGTCAGGGTGGTCAGTATCGACTTTTACAAACGGGCTGTCGGCAAGGTGATGCTCGGATCACGTTATATCAATCTTGAAATGGTCGCAGAGGGCAATGCCTGGTATTATCCGGATTATGCCGCCCGGGAATATGATCTGGCTGCAGCGGAAAAAGAGGCCCGGGCCTTCAGGCGCGGGCTGTGGCAGGAGAACAATCCGATGCCGCCGTGGATGTACCGCAAATCAAAACAGAGTAAATGAATAACGATGCGGAATCATCTCTTGACAATTTTTTTTAAAAGTGTTATATTAACGGAAATTAACTTTTTCTGACCATGGGAGTGGGATGGTTTAATGTTTTGTAAATACTGCCATTATGAATTTTATGTTTCCGGAGACACGCTCGGCGGAAAGGTCCGCTGTCCCAACTGTACCGGGACTTTGAGAGTTGAAGACAAGCAACTGCTTTATCCCTGTCCCAAATGCCGCGGAATGTTGAATGTTGATCTGTGGATGATCGGTTCGGCCAGTTCATGTCCGCATTGCAATGAGGAGATCGTTCTTTCGCTTGGAGAAGATTCTTTCCGTTATTTCCCGGAGGAGGCGAACAAGCATACGGCAATGCTTAAAACCGCCAGTAAAAAAGCCGGAGACATCATCGGAAAATACCGGGTCATACGCTGTCTCGGCATCGGAGGTATGGGGGAGGTCTATCTGGTCGAGCATACTCTGCTCAATACCCGCTGTGCTCTGAAGCTGCTCAAATCTGAAATTGCCCGGCAGGACCCGGAAATGCGGGCCCGTTTGCTCCGGGAAGCCCGGCTTGCCAGTCAGATCCAGCATCCTAATCTGATCGCAGTACTTGATGCTGAACTGGATGAGAATTCAGAGTCGTGTTATATCGTCATGGAGTATGTCGATGGGGTTTCGATCGAGAATATTCTGGTGGACGGGCCCATGCTCGAAGATCGTGTGCTGGAGATCATTGAAGCGGTTGCCGAAGCTCTCAAAGTCGCTGCTGCGCATAAAATTATTCACCGGGATATCAAGCCTGCCAATATCATGCTGAGTCGTTCCGGAGAGGTGAAACTCGCCGACCTCGGTATCGCCAAAGTCGAAAGTGACAACCAGCACAATATGACTCTCACCATGGATAATGCCGTGCTGGGAACTCCCAACTATGCTTCTCCTGAGCAATTGCGTTCCTCCCATCAGGTGGACAGCCGGGCGGATATCTACAGTCTGGGAGCCTCCATGTACCATATGCTCACCGGCAAACGCCCCTTTGAAGCCGAGTCGGTATTCGGCGTTATGGCCAATGTGCTGGAAAAAGAGGCTCCTCCGGTGCGCTCGCTCAATCCGGAGGTTTCCGAAAAAACTTCTGATCTCATCTCCCGGATGATGGCTAAAAAACGGGTTGATCGTCCGGAGAATTTTGATCTGCTTATAAGTGAACTTAGAAGCGGCAATAAGCGGAAACGGCTTTTGAAATTCAAGAAAATTCCACTGTCCCGGATCTTTACATTCCGGAACATCTGGCAATTGTTTCTCGGTATCGTCGCTGTTGCCGGATTGATCGTTGCCAGCAAAATACTTTATGCCCATTATCAGGAAAAAGAAAAAGCAGCTTCCGAAGTCGAAGCCAATGCAAATGCTTTTTCCACTCCGGTTCGACGAAGTACAAATGTCGATAAAAGACAGGAGCTGATTGAGGATTTTCGCAGAATTTCCCAATGCAACTATTATGTTTTATATGCAGGGTGGCAAACCGGAAAAATGCTGCTTGTAAAAGCGCAGCGTTCCAAGATGGATTATCTGGATTATGCGCTGCTGGGTGCGATGGAGGCGGCATTTGAAAAACAGATTAATTTTCGCAAAGATCTCCGGTCCAAAAGGATTTTTCTCCACGCCGTGGATGATGTCGAATCGACCGTCTTTCAGCGTTACCGTGACGATCTGTTAAATAATAACCGCTCAACAACTTCCCCCGCAAAGAGCGTTGCCGAACCGGTAAAACCCAGTGCCGTTCCTGAGGTTGTCCAGAGCGTTGTTGCTACGCTGCAGGAGTCCGAAAAGGCGGTCGACAAGATGATTCAATTGACTGAGGCATTGAAAAATCTTGATCTGCTCGAGGTGAGAACTCTGGCTTCGGAACTGGATTTTTCCAATGCAATCAGGGAAAATCTTGAGAATTTTGTCCGGGCCTCGATCCGGCTTGATTACACCAGGTGCCGGAGATTGGCCGATGAATTCGTCGGTAATGAAGTTATCAAAGCCGCCTGCAATGATATCTGTGCCCGGATTCGGTCGCATTGGGGGATGGGATCTTACGTAAATAACAAAGTTTTGCTGCAGCCTACCATAAATTATATCGAAAATACCAAAATCCATCAG
>JAZRNP010000366.1:0-4154 GCA_045648225.1 Victivallaceae bacterium
CTGCAGAATTTGGTTTGATTTTCATACTCTTTCTGGCATCCGGTACAGATAAACATTTTGTTCTCCTTGGTTTTGGAGAATAAAAAGAGGCACATTCCGAAGAAGTGCCCATTCCTGCGTTTACGACGACGCTGCAAAAAACACATATCGAAATGTGCCGTGCAAATATACACGGACACACCGACAGTAAATGCTTTTTGCAATCGTCTATTTATGAGGTCGTAATTCAGGAATGGACGTTTACAATCAGTTTGCCAAATTTTTTATTCAGTGATCTTTGTTTTTATTTTTACCTCAAATGTTTTTCACGGGAATACGAAATGCACTCCCTTTTACTTAATCTATCTCTCAACGGTCAAAAATACAAGACAGAAAAAGAAAAAAGAATATATTTTTGTCAAAAGTGCTGTTTGGCGAAGGCGTGACCGCAATGGGTTATTTAAGATTCTGTTTCGTGGTGTTGATTGAGGCGATCAGAGTTATTCTGATTTCCCGGCAGAGAGTTTCCAACCGATCATATTCTGCAGAAGAAAGGATATTTGTTTTTCCCAATAGCAGCAACCAGTAGCTTGTTTCATTGGCTTCTTTCAAGGCAATTTGCAGTTTTGAAACAAAATCAGCTTTCCCGTGAGCATATTGCGCTTCGTGGATGTTGGCTCCGATACTTGTTCCGGCTCTGCCGATTTGATTGCAGATGATCGTTTCTCTCTGTTCTTTCAGATATTTTACAAGATTCAATATTTCAACAGCAAAGGCAACAGAAAGATCAACGAGTTTATTTGAAGTTTTTTCCATGAGAATTTTCCTTTCCAATGAATAATATAGCGTAGACAAGGAATATTTGCAAACACAACTCTCATTTTTCATTTTTTCATCATACGGAGCGTAAGCGGAGTGCTTCATATTGTGAAGTGTAACGGAACAATGCTTCATAGCGAAATGAAATGGCTTGCCGCGGCGTAATGAAATGAAGATGGGAGCTGCTTCATCTGAAAAGGCGTTTTTATGAAGCACTTTGTGTCTTGCACGCCTCTGGCGTGTCAAGCACACAAAAGTATGAAGCACATTTTGTGCTTGCGAGCTTTGCTCGTCAAGCATCAAAATATATGAAGCGCACCTTCGGTGCATGAAGCGAAGCCTTTTCAGGCTTCATTCACCATTTTTGCCGCAGGCAAAAATGGTGGGCGATGAGGGACTCGAACCCCCGACATTTTGCGTGTAAAGCAAACGCTCTAACCAACTGAGCTAATCGCCCCTGAAAAGCAATGTTTCTTAATATATCTCACAAAAAGCCGATTGTCAAGCCAAAATGCTTTATGCGCAGATAAAAAAGAGGATTGACTGCGGCGAGCATAATTCAGAAATTGCCGAAGTAAATTTGAGTTTCCTGCGGCTCGATCACGAAGCTATCGACGGCGTGGCGGTCAAACACTGCCCTTTGTTCAGCCATAAAACGGTCATAATCAGGATGTTCAGGAGTGAGCGCATAGGAGCGTGAACGGATATTGCCTTCAAAGCTTCTGCGATCCATGGCAAAAGGATTGTCAAACGACACGACTTCCACATTTCGGAAGTAACAATTCCGCAGAAAAGCATCCCCCTCGGCAGCAGAATGTTTCCCCGCATGACCGGAACGGAATCGGGGACAGTACTTCTGACAGACTGAATTGCGTTCCCGGGTGAACTCGTTGTCGCAGCTGGTGTTCCAGACAATGGCGATTTTGCCGCCGGGACGCAGGATCCGCAACGCTTCATTTTTGAAGTGTTCTGCATCCAGCCAATGAAATGCCTGCGCCACCGTGATGAGATCAACAGAAGCATCGGGGCAGCCGGTGGCCTCTCCGGTGGTTCCAAAGCAGATGATTTCCGGCAAAAATTTCCCGAACTGCGCCCGCATATCGCCGTTGGGTTCAACCGCTGCAATTTGAGAAAATCGCCGCAGTAACGCCCCGGTGAATATCCCGGTTCCGGCTCCGATGTCGAGTACCTGAATATCTCCGCACTTTTCAAACAGCCAATCAATGGCAACATCCGGGTAGGATGGCCGGAATTTGGAATAATCCTCTGATTTGCTGCTGAAAAGTTCCGTATTGTTCATCTTTGAAAATCTTAAAAGAGCCCGACCGTTTCACCGTCAACCAGTTTGATCGCTTCGGCATTGGGCACTTTGGGCAATCCGGGCATGGTGATGATATCGCCGAGGTAAGCGACGATAAAACCGCAGCCGCTTTTGACTTCGATATCACGGACATTTATATTGAAGTTCTGCGGGACATTGAGCAGTTTCGGATTGTCGGAAAAAGAGTACTGGGTTTTGGCGACACAAACCGGATATTTTGCGTATTCCGGAGCAAGTGAAGCCAGTTTTTTCGCCGCTGCAGCCGAGAAAACGGCTCCATCTGCACCGTAACATTTGCGGGCGATCTTGCCGATTTTTTCTTCAATGGAATCTTCCAGATCGTAAAGGAAGTTGAGTTTGCACTTCTTTTCCGCTTCCAGAACGACTTTTTCCGCAAGTTCAATACAGCCGTTTCCACCATCAACGAATCCGCTTGAAACCGAACAGCTGATGCCGTTTTCCGCACAGAGCTTACGGAAAAGTTCAACCTCTTCAGCAGTGTCGTTGCCGAAACGGTTGAGATTCACCACCGTATTGAGTCCGAAAGTATTGCAAAGATTGTCGTAATGTTTTTTTACATTGGCAAATCCGCTTCTGATATCACCGTCGCCGTGAAGTTTCATCGCTTTGATCGTTGCCACAAGTACAGTGCAATCCGGAGTAAGTCCGGCCTTGCGGCACTTGATATCGAGGAATTTCTCTGCTCCGAGGTCGCTGCCGAAACCGGCTTCCGTGACCACGTAATCGGCAAGGCGCAACGCCGTGTCGGTCGCCATTACGGAATTACAGCCGTGGGCGATGTTGGCAAAAGGGCCGCCGTGAACGATCGCCGGAGTTCCTTCAAGGGTCTGTACCAGATTAGGGCGGAATGCCTCTTTGAGCAGCACGGTCATGGCTCCGTGAGCATTCAGATCTTTAGCCTTGATCTCCCGTTTGTCAAAAGTTTCGGCCACGGTGATATTGCCGAGGCGTTCTTCCAGATCTTCGAGGCTGGTCGCCAGACAGAAAACAGCCATCACTTCAGAGGCCACGGTAATGCAGAAGTGATCCTCCCTGACAACGCCGTTGGTTCTCCCGCCCATGCCGATGACAACGTGGCGCAGAGCACGGTCGTTCATGTCCAGGCAGCGTTTGAAAACTATTTTGCGGGGATCGATGCCGAGGGTATTGCCCTGCTGCAGATGATTGTCGATCAGTGCGCAGAGCAGATTGTTTGCGCTGGTGATGGCATGGAAATCCCCGGTAAAATGTAAATTGATATCTTCCATGGGGACGATCTGCGAATAACCGCCGCCGGTGGCTCCGCCTTTCATTCCGAAAACCGGTCCGAGAGAGGGTTCGCGCAGTGCAAGGATCGAATTTTTGCCGATTTTCCGCAATCCGTCTGCCAGTCCGATGGAGATCGTGGTTTTGCCGTCGCCCTGTTTGGTCGGGGTCATGGCCGTGACCAGGATGAGTTTCCCTTTGCGGGGGAGATCGGTTTGGGAGATTTTGGCTTTGTATTTGCCGTAAAGTTCGTAATCATCATCCTGCAGACCGAGTTCTGCAGCGACGCAGGAAATGTTGCGGATGATGGTATTTCTGGCAATTTCAATATCGCTGAGCACGTTCAGAAACCTTTATATTTGATTGTAAAATTATTTCGCATAATATACCCCGAAATCGCTTTTTTTACAAGCAAAAAAAGAGATGCCTCCTGCAAAAAATGATGGTTTGGGGGCAGGAGGCATCCGTTTTTTTGTCCGGATGAGATTCTGCTGTACGGCGTATCGGATTACGCTTGAGCGGACAATTTGGCCCGGGCGGCGATCAGGGTTTCCGGATCGTTGGAAGTGAAGCTGTCGGCACCGTCTGCAACATGAGTGAAAAACTCTTCAGCGGTATCGACCGGCCAGACGTCAACTTGAGTGTCAACCGAGTGGAATCCGGCGATGACTTCCGCCGTGGCGTTATCTTTACGGATGCCGACGGAATTGAAAATCCGGTATTCTTCGTAGTCGAATTCCTTTATGGCGGTTCTGGGATTGCCGTGGAT